>JBNKEI010000192.1:0-5257 GCA_050288705.1 Myxococcales bacterium | reverse complement strand
CAGGGATGGAAATTCGCGAAAAAAAATGTGTGCATAGATTAGCCCAAAGGGAGAGAGGACTGGCAGAATTGGCGCGAATAGGTTGTCGTAAGATCAGCTATCGCTGAATAGTTACAAGTAGGGAAGCCTTAAGGGCCTCAGAAAGGGCTTGAGGGCTTCTCTTGTCGGTGATTCTGCTTCTAAGCAGCCGATTTGGTCACTGCGTGTTTCAGGTTACACACAAGACCTCTAGTGGTATGAAGAAAACACTAGCCTTTTTCAATAGTCTATTGTCGAAAGTGTGGCTACTGGTTTAGTCTTTTATTTTATGTGGGATTTTTCGCCACTAAGTTTTTTGATCTGCCAAGACTGCGCTAGAAGGGCGCACAATTGGTCAAAGAGAATGGAAAGCGATTGATATGGGTGACCAGCGAATTGCCATCCAACGAGTTTCGAGCACTAATAAGAAAGCCAAGCCTAGTGACTTAGGTGCCATTGGGTTTGGCCGCCATTTTTCCGATCATTTTTTTGCGACGGAATTTGACCAGGCGAACGGATGGCACAAGACGAGAATCGAGCCCTTGCGGCCCCTACGGCTTGATCCTGCGGCGCTATGCTTGCACTATGGACAGCAAGTATTCGAAGGGTTGAAAGCTTACCGGGGGGCGGACAATGGCATTTATCTATTTCGATGGAAAAAGAACGCTGAACGGTTGCGCGATTCCTGTAGCCGTTTGGTAATGGAAACCGTCGACGAGCATTTGTTTGGGCGTGCTCTAAAATCATTAGTGTTAGTGGATCGCGACTGGATACCGCAAGACCCTAATTGCTCGTTGTATATACGCCCCATGCTAATTGCCACCGATCCTTTCCTCGGAGTTCGGCCGGGCAATGAGTATGCTTTTTACATAATTGTTGGACCAGTAGGCGCCTACTATGCCGGGGGGTTTAATCCAGTTCGTATTTGGGTATCTGAGGAAGACATTCGCGCAGCTCGTGGTGGACTTGGGCAGGCAAAGACTGCTGCTAATTACGCTCATAGTCTAATGGGTCAAAAGAAGGCAGCTTCTTTGGGATTCAGCCAGGTACTTTGGTTGGATGCTATTGAAAGAAGGTATGTGGAGGAAGTAGGAACTTCGAACATTTTCTTTGTGATAAAAGACCAACTAATCACACCTCCTTTAGGTGGCACAATTCTTCCAGGCGTTACCCGCGATAGTGTTATCCAAATTGCAAAGATGTGGGGTATTCCGGTATGTGAACGGCCGGTGTCAATTGATGAAGTGATTGAGACCGCCGAAAATGGTGATTTGCAAGAGAGTTTCGGAACCGGAACTGCGGCAGCAATTACTCCGGTAGGATCATTTTCTTACCGTGGCAAAGAATACTGGGTCAATAAGAACCAGACTGGGCCAATTACTTTGCGCATGTATGAATACCTTATTCGACTTCAGCGAGCCGAAGAACCCGATGTTTTTGGATGGGTGGAGCGAATAGACCAGCTTGATATCGAGCAACTGGCTAATGAAGTTTAATGAAGTTGCCAAAGCGGCCTTAGGAGCTGGCAGCAGGTTTTGGGCGAATGATTCGCGGCACGGTGGTTACCATTCGTCGAACTGCCTCCACGATGCGGGCGGCATTGGCCGGTCGGGGGACCCAGGCTGCGGGCCGGAAACCGCTCAGGCCTCCTACTAGAGAATCAGGGCCGCTAGCATTAATTACAATGACTGGGCGGTTAGGGGCGGACGCGATAGAGTCCGCTAGCCTAAGAGGATCGGTTACCAATAAATCTACCGACGAGTCGAACGAGTCGTAAACGGCGTATCCATGCAAACCAAGCAACTCGGCAGTTACGTCGCTTAGGAATTCGTCTCCAATATTTAGAGCAATGCTTGCACCGCCAAGCACGGTTGCCGGAGCAGGACGCGGTTTTTTTCCAAACACCGAGCTTAAGCTGGTAAGTAAGCTACCGCTTTCCACGACAAGTTGCTTTAAGCGTTTTTCTTCTTGAGGGCGAAGGTCTTGAAAAGCGATTCCCATGGAGGTTGCGGTGGTCCAAACTACTTCTCCGTCTACCAATATTGGGTCTTGCCAGCCAGGAATCTGCACCTGAAGATGCAAAACGGTGCCTTTGGGCAAAGATCGACCAGCTTCAATGGACATGCCGCCGGTGCTGATATCTCGCGCCACTGCTTTTCCGGCATCTTCTCGGTTGCGAAACCTGACTTCCAGAGTGACTGGAGCGCGTGGTTGGCGCGGTGGGAAGCCTACCTTAGTGTTGGTGAGCGCTGCGGCATTTAATACGGTCTCTTTTAACGTTTCTAGGCGCCGATTTTCATCAGGACTTAGTGTTCGTTTCTTGGCATCTGCAATCAAGGTATGGTACTCGGCAACCAGACTATCGATTTGGGTTTTGTTTTTCACGACAAGCTCCTTCATGGCTACTGGTTCTTTAGGTTTTTGCAATTTTTGCTCCTATGTTTGTACTTGCCTGAGTTTGGAAAAATGGCCCTATTTCAAGAATGGATGGCTCTGAGAGGATGCTGGGGTCACGATTACCAGAGGGTCAATCCTGACGTAATGCTCCTTACCTTTTTTCCAGGTACACATTGAGGCCAATTCAATGAAGGCAAGGGAGTTGCCGCAGGAGGCAAGAATGATGTCCAGAGACACCGATGCGATGACCAAGAAGAAGGAAGACGATGAAGACGATGATGTGGGAATAGATGCCGAGCATGGCGGCCATCAAAGAGGGGCTCGCTACATTACTCCTGAAGGTTTTAGGCGCTTGCAGGAAGAGTTGGAAAAGCTTTGGAAAGAAGATCGCCCACGAGTAACGTCTGAGGTTGCTGCTGCCGCGGCTTTAGGCGATCGTTCAGAAAACGCTGAATATATTTACGGGAAAAAGAAACTGCGCGAAATCGATAGGCGGATTCGCTACTTATCCAAAAGGCTTGATAGTTTGACGGTGGTTAAATCCCCTCCGGGAAATGATCGAGTCTATTTTGGTGCTTGGGTTACGGTAGAAGATGAGGAAGGGGTCTCTTCCACCTATCGCATTGTAGGGCCAGACGAGTTTGACGTGAGACAAAGAAAAATTAGCGTAGAATCTCCTCTGGGCAAGGCTTTGTTGGGGAAAAAGGAAGGCGACGAAGTTACCGTAATACGCCCCAAGGGGTCGACGGAAGTGACGGTGTTGAAAATTAAGTATCAATCAGAACATTCAGAACCCTAAAGGCAAAATCGTTTCTCCTCGGCTCCCCTTTTTGAAAAGGTAAGGGCTTCTCAGGGGCGGGAAGCATTCCTAGGCTAGTTTAGGAAGGCTAAAAGCAACGCTCTAACAAGGTAGGAGGGGAAAGATGAGAAACAAAAAACTGGCTTTGCCAGTCTTATTAGGAGCCATGGCTGCGGCAGCGTGCGCTACCAATGGAAGCAAAAAGGCTTCGGTAGATAATTCTTACATAGCTCGGCTTCCGCAGGCATCGTTGGCCCAGGTAGATGAAGCGCGCATGGACGTCATGCAGGCTAGCGACGAGGTAACCCGAGCTGAAAACATGGTCACCGATGCTAAGAACAGTCTGGATGCTGCCAAAGCTGAGATGAAGGTTGTCGAACAGCAGCAAAAGGCAGCCGAGGCCAGATTGGAAGCCGCACAGGAACGCAACGACATTCCCGCAGTTGAAACCGCTCAGCAGGAATTGAACAATCTGGATAGAAAAGAGCAAGTGGCTCAAGCACAAATTGATGCCGATAACTCCCGTGAGGAATTGGCTCGTAGGGAACTGGATTTGGCTCAGAAAGAACAAGATTTGTCGCAAGCCGAATTGGAGCGCACCAAATATCAAGCCTTGGTAGCAGCCAATAGTCCCGACGCGAAAGAGTACGATGCGTCGGAATTCGAAGATGCCGTGCAAAAGAACCAAAATGAAGTCGCCGATGCTCAACGCCAGGTTCAGGCGCAACGCGCAGCTTATATGCAAAAGCGCATGGCTTGGAGAGAGGCAGAACAGCAATACCAAGCTGGTGCTCGATCTCCTCCGGGTTAACTTCTATGAATCGGGGTCATTCCCGTTTTATATAGCGGGAATTGACCAGGCGCATGGAGCGGTAATCGATCAAGGAAGTCATAAAAAAACGCCAAGGATAGACTTCGTGGTAGTGTATTCGACAAATCTCGAGTATTGAATTGTATTCATTTGTATTACCTGAACCGAATAGAATCAACGTTTTCGAGATATTTGCAAAGTCCAAAAAAAATCAACTGTGTACGGTATTTTAGAAACATGGTTGCATGAGCCAATCTTGACAAACCGGCCTTCAGGGGTTGAAAGTAAGTAATATTACCCCCGGAGGTCAATTTATTGGGTTGGGTCAATGCAGCTTCAGAGTAAAGCAAATGTTTTTTTCAGGGAGGCGCAAAACGTTGATTGGTGCTCTGAGGAGAGATTTATGAGTCGCAGGTTTGTATGCGTTTGCATGTTTACGCTTATATATGCATTATTTGGTCTTTCCGGGTGTCCTGCTCTGAAAGAAGTTGAAATATCCTGCGAATCAAGTCTAGATTGTCCGACCGAATACGGTTGTAATGCTTACAATATTTGCGCCAAAGGAGTTGCAGAGTCGGTGTTGACAATTGAGCCTAGCAAGGCTTCTAATTACGCAGGAACGGCTACTTTATTTACTGCTAAAATTGACGGACGACCCATTACCGACGTTACCTGGAGGGTCGAGGCAAACGGAGTGGGAACGATTGATGACTCGGGTAAGTACACTTCGCCTGCGCAAGGTGTTTTTGCATCAAAGACAACTATCAGGGCGGTATCTAATCGTTACCCGAGTTTAAGTGCATCTGCCAAGGTAATCATATACCCGCCGGATAATACTTCCGCCTGGGTGATGAGCTATTTTCTGGCAGGGAACCCATCATCGAGAAGTTTTTTGCAGGACGCGCATCATTTAGCATACTCCGAAGATGGATACGATTGGAGCGAGCTTGCGCCAATTCTACCCGAATATAGACTTGGTGCTTTAGGCAGCAATCGCCTACACGATCCATTTATTCTGAGGAAATTGGACGGAACATTTATTGTTCTGGCCACTGATTGGACACGTTCGTGGTCTAGTTCGGACTATTGGAGTAGTCCGAGCCCAAGCATTGTGGTCGCAGAGTCTTCCGATTTGATTACTTTTACCAACGAAAGATATTTGAAGCTTACCCCGGTTGTATTTAGTGATGCGCAGCCTATGTATGCACGGTCGCCAGAAGCGTTCTACGACT
>JBNKEI010000191.1:0-83891 GCA_050288705.1 Myxococcales bacterium | reverse complement strand
GAAGTGTCTCTACGGTAAACAAGATGGAGCAGTCGTTGGCTACACCCCCAAAAAGCCAGGACGACCATCCCATGCGGAGCAGTTGACTCAGGCTCAACGTCTACGGGCTATTCTCAATCGTGCCTTCGCCAATTTTTTACGCTCAACCGCTGGCCGCCGCCTCAACTGGCGTCAAGCTGCACATGAACTGAACGGCCAACTGCCTTTTTTAGGATGATACAAACTTGGGGCATTAATCCCCGCGGCTTGTAACTTCATAAAAACCTGCCTGAGTTGAAAAATCGCTCGATATATTCGTCGCTTAACCGGTCAGTAGCTATTTAGAACCCCCACCCTAATCATTAGCCTCCCGACAGACCCACCGTTCCGGCTGCATATCCTTTTCTTGCACGCAAACATCCCCATGGTCGCACGCTCTTCCCCGACAATCTTCGCATTGCAAGATGTCGGTTCCCGCTTCGCAACGAGGAAGAGGTGTTACGCAAGTACCCGAGCCATCACTAGCAAACTCAGACTGGCATACCTTTCCGTGCTCACAAAAAATTAGTTTACTGTAATTGCATTGTCCACCTGATTGCGGAGCTACGCATATTCCCCTCTTGGAATTCCAAGCCACGCATGACTGGTTCGGTGGACAAAAATCCTCTGTATTATCTATCACGCACTCGGCAAAACACTTACCCTCGGTAGAGTTCTCTTTAGTCACGCAAACCACCAGGCCATCGTAGCTACAAAATAGCATTTGCGATTCGTTACAGGTCTCCCCTAGTCCCGCCAATCGAGAACAGTAGCCGCTGGCAGTGGTACCGCTAGGTCGGGCGCGACATTTTTTTCCCTCACCACATACCTCAACGTTCGGATCGGAAGTGCAGTCTTGAGAACAACGACAATTGCCACTTGCTACTTTGCCGCAACTTAGCCCTTCAGCGCAGCGCCCGGACACGTAATTACCGTCGGCAGCTTTTTCACATAAATCGCCTTCGAACAGAGTAATCTCCGCGGACTCAGCCAAGGGATTGGCGCACCCCAGATTTACTGGATCGGTCTTATCATTGGCATTAGGTACAGGGTCGCTTGATTCAGGAGAAGTAGTTCCTGAGCAAGCAATGGTCAGCGCCAAATACCCTGCTAAGCACCACCGAAAGCGATTCATTGTGAGATCCTTTTCTAATTGTTTGCGAGTTTTTTCTATTCCTGCGATTCGACGCAGTTATCTCCATCTGGTTCGAATCCCGGATTGCAGGAGCATTTTGGATTACGGTTTTCTAATGTGCAAACATTCTTATTGGGGGCTCGACAAGGATTGGGGTTACAACGATCACCACATCGAGGAAAGCACATGCCTTTCCAATATACATTCTCCATATCGTAATTGAATTCCGTCAAAAGCCGGTCTAGATAATCGTTGGACCAAGATTGCGGTCCTCCACAGTAGGTTTGACCCTGGCAATTTGGTTCAATTGGGCCTTTATTGAAATCACATGGTCCCCAAACCTCGCCAAATGCAAATGGTTTCAAAGGGTTTTCAAATTTCCAATCCAAAGGTCGACACACAAAATAACCAGTAGGCTCTCCGCCTTCACCGTCCAATAAATCATCACAATAAGTAGGCCCTTTTCCAGGAATAGCCGGACAGAAAAGCCGGTCTTTGGTTTCCCCTCCCCCGAATTTGCCCAAATCTACTTCACATGTTCGATTATTAACCATTTTTTCTTCAGCAACGCAGGCAGGAGGCAAACCATTGGTAGACTCTTCCACCGGGTGAATCCGCGGGTCTAGGTCATTGCAATCCCAGGCTCTTTCAGGCCCGTAGAAATTATCGCCAGGAATGGTCCAGCCATCTCCGTCAAGATCAGAATAAAATCCATCACAATTGACGTCGCGCAGCAACATACGTCCTCGCCAGTTTAGCTGACCACGCGAGTCAAAATAATTGCAAAACGCAGCCGTTCGATAAGTGGTCCCATCCTGTTCATTTTTTTGGTAGAAAGACTTGAAACTGGCTTCTTGGACAACATCGGCTTTTGGATTGATTGCTTGGCGATAATCATTGCAATCCACCAGGGTTTGCTGTTCCTCGGAAAGATTACCAAGCTCATTTTTGCTAATACGCCGGAGATGATAAGTGGAAAGAAAATTATCGCCATCGTAATCTAAGGCCATTCCATCACAATTCTCATCCCGAGCATTCCCCCAGATTTCTTCTGCTCCCGGATGCACCCTTTTATCCCAATCGTTACAATCTCCCGATTTATATCCTGGGGCAGAATAGCGGTCATATCTGGCCACGTAACCATCGTCGTCACGATCGGTAGCGATTCCATTGCAGTCTTCGTCCACTGAATTTCCGGGAATTTCTTCGGTATTCGGTGCTCCGCAGCTGTAGACACAGCGGTATGACCAGCTTAAAGGGCTGGGATCCCGCCGACCGTCGCAATTATCATCGATGTTGTTACAGGGGTCTTCTTGGGCTCCCGGATGTATATTGGGATTGTTGTCGTCGCAGTCCACGTCTTTACGCGACATGGAGATTCCTTCTTTATGCGCGGGATACCCGTCACCATCAGCGTCTTCCATGGGCTCCCCAATTACTAGTTCTATGGAGTGCTGCAGACAGGTCTTCCCAGCCACTTTGTTGGTGCACAATCGATTGGAATCTCCTCTAAATTTCCAAACATTACCTTCGCTGGCGGCAGTAATTAAAGAAGGAAGCAGATCTTCTTGAACAAATGTTTGAGTTTTGTTTTCCGCAGACAAATCTTTTACTCGAATTATGGTTCTTAATTTGTGAGAAGGCACTTCTCCTCTGGGAGGAAGGCGAACGATTGCACAAAAAGAACCGTCGCCAGAACTACTGGGTGGGACTATAGCCGAGGCAGCAGCTCCTCCTACCACCCACCGGCAGGTTCCCCGTGCGCACCGTTCAGTAAGAATTTGATGAGTGGAAGAAAGCAATTTGTATCTTTTGGGAAAATTGCCATGAAAAGTAATATTCACACAAGCATCACGAGCGCGAATATCCAAATTCCACCAAGAAAAATGCGCGACTGTGCCTTCGCACTCTAACGCCTCACTTCCGTCTTCGTTAGGTTCGGAGGCTACTTTAACTAGGCAAGTGCTTTCTTCCTGCCATTGGTTATCTTCGTTATTAAACGCCCATAACGGAAGCTCGTCGCCAGCCTTAGCCGCAAAGTTGGCAGGTAATCGAAACAGCACCCGGGCATGTTGGTCAGAGGCAAGTTTTAGTTCGTTTCCCGAACTATCTTCTATTTTTGCATAAATCATTCCTCCCGACTCCAACCCTACCACATCGCCAGATTGAGTGGCGCCCACTAGTTCTCCGGGACCAGTATTCTCGTCGTCGATAGCCGGGTCAATAGTCGCCATTTTTACGATCACATCTTCCTTGTGAGGTTCGCCAGAGGGCTTTAAAAAAGCCTCACCCGGAAACCAAACTCCCGCGTTGCTTCCGGTGGTAAGACCTCCAGTCTCGCCGGAAATTTGGGAACCTTCACTTAGGGGTAGCAATGAAATAGTCAGCCCCTCTCCCGCGGCATTAGCCAGATTTACTGATCGCGAAATAGGAGCAAAGCCATCGGCTTTAATATGAGCTATCGAGGATGTTTTGGCGGATAGTCCTCCCCATTTAGCAACCCCGTCCCCACCAGTCGTACGCACGACTCCGCCAATATCAATACGCGCATTTTTTATCGGGTTACCCTCTATATTGACAATCTTCAAACTGGCTTCAAAAGTAGGGTTTTCGGCGTCCCAATTGATTTGCGGTCCCATTACTTGAGAAATGGGCTCCATTTTTTCAATACATCCACCTTTCCCATCAGAATCGAAATACTCAGGGTTACAAAATTCACCGGATTCGCTTCTTTTTTTTCCGCATCCCGCCATCAGGCCAAAACTACAGATTACAACTATAAGTTCATAACCGAAGCCAAATAACTTCGCCATAAATCCGCCCTCCAAGCCAGAAAAAGCGTACAAGAAATGAGAGTTATTTCCATAGCAATATTTAAGCCACCAATACTCTTTATTATTTTGAATGGAATATTGGCCAGGTCCGGTAATGACCGCCCATTTCCTCCGGGTCACTTATGGCCGATGGGTACAAGTTTTCCCGGTACGCCACAATAGGTTGGTATCTGCCACCAAAGCTTTGGCTACCACTTTTCGAACCTTCCGCGCCATGATACCTTCATCGTTTTAAAGACATTTTTCGAAAGAAACATTCATGGCCGCCCGTAACTTAGCCTTTAGCGTACTGATGAAAGTAGAACGCTCAGACGCCTACTTAAATATTGCTTTGGATTCTGCGCTACGTTCCGCAAAAACGCTTTCTCGTCAAGATTCCGCCCTAACCACCGAGCTTTGTTACGGAGTAACCCGTCGCAAACTTACGCTAGACCACGCACTGGCTGCCTTTAGTAGCCGACCACTGAAAAAAATTGAAACCGCAGTATTGGTTGCATTGCGCATTGGCGCTTATCAGCTCCTTTTTTTGGAGCGCATTCCCGATCATGCAGCAGTAGGTGAAATAGTGCAGTTAGTGAAGGAGCAAGGATGGGAACGCGCGGCTGGATTGGTGAACGCGATTTTGCGCAAGATAGCTGCTAATAGACGTTTTCCCCTTCCCGAAGACCCTTATGAACGCTTGGCAGTGGAAGAATCCCATCCTTTGTGGTTGGTTGATCGATGGTGGAAGCGTTTTGGCGAACAAGGAGCGCGTGAGTTATGCCACGCCAACAATCAAGCCGCTTCGGTGTGCGTGCGCGTTAGTCTGCGCTATGCGAGAGATGAAGTTTTAGCTAGGCTGGCTGATGAAGGGGTTCGCGCACAGCCTACTTCCTTTTCGCCATTAGGACTGCAACTAGAGAACCCCGGCCCCATTTATCGACTAAAGGCTTTCGCCCAGGGGCTTTTTCAGGTTCAGGACGAAGCAGCGCAGCTAGTCTCTTGGTCGGCTGCACGCCCGGGAATGCAAGTGCTCGATGCTTGCGCGGCTCCGGGCGCGAAAACCTGCCATCTTGCCGAGCAATTGCAATCCAATGGAAAGGTGGTAGCGGTAGATATCCACCCACGAAAATTGGAGAAGATTCAAGCCGAAGCCAAGCGACTAAAAATAGAGTCGTCAATTCAAGTCCTAGCTGCTGATTCTACCGGTCGTCTCCCTTTCGCCGACGGCCACTTTGACATGGTGCTATTAGATGCCCCTTGCTCGGGATTAGGAACCCTCCGGCGTCATCCAGAATTACGCTATCGCCGCCAAGAAGCCGATATCGGCCGATTGGCTGATTTTCAGTACTCCTTAGCGGCCAATGTAGAAAAGTATTTAAAGCCCGGAGGGGTCTTGATTTACTCCGTATGTTCTACTGAGCCCGAGGAAGGGCCCCAAATAGCTGAAAAACTGGTGCATGATTTGCGTTATGAACGAGTAGCCATAACCGTCCCGGGGGCAGAAGCCTTGTGCGATTCTTTGGGCGCGATGGTCAGCTTTCCTCATTATCACCATACCGATGGCTTTTACTCCGCAAGGCTAAGAAAGCCTTAGACCTCTTCTCCAAACTTTTTTCACTTTTTGCAAAACAACAGACAGTTTTTTTAGTAAGGAGAGTAGGAAAGATTTATGCTTCGGTAACAATATGAAAGCGTGTGGTGTACAACTAAAATCAATTCCTTGGTACTTACATGATCACTGAAGCATGCTGCATTCCCCATCCCGATCAGCACAATTCGTATTTGCTTTTCTTAGAATTGAGCGCCCCTCCCCAAGCGACTCCAGAGCGTAAACCAGTGCATTTAGCCCTGGCGCTCGACACCTCCAGCTCAATGGGTGGACCGAGGTTGGCATGCGCATTGGAAGCCGTGCGTGCGGTAGTAAACCGGCTGCAGCAAGATGACGTGTTTTGTTTAGTGACATTCGATCGCTCGGTACGCAATCTTTTCGGACCAACCTTGGTAGGTAGCGAGGAACTTGCTTCAATACATGGCTTACTAGCTCAGGTTAGACCCGGAGTAGGAACTGCGTTGTATTCAGCAATGGAACGCTCCTATCAAGCATTGAGTCGAGTATACGTAAGATCGGCCAGGCCACATGTAGTAATACTAACCGATGGGTATCCATCAGTGGGCCCAAACCGTCCCGAGTCGTTCGTTCGCATTGCTACCAATGCTAGCAATGAAGGAATCGTCACCTCTACTATGGGAATTGGCTTGGGTTTCGATGAACAATGCGTCTCTGCTATTGCTTCAGGAGGGGGAGGCCGGTATTCATTCGTAAATAAGGAATCCGACATTCCCGGCTCGCTCCATCGTCTTCTTACTGATCTTTACTCAGTTACCATTGAAAACGTTACCCTGCGAATTTCTCCTTCCAGCGCCATTCGCGAGGCTAGTTTGCTGCATCGCTATTCTACTAGGATTGGCCCCGATGGCTTTTTGGTAGAGACTGGCCCCATAGGAATGGGAAGTCCACGTCGATTGTTGTTTGAGCTTAAAACAAGCAGCCCGCCTATCTCTTCTATGGTTACAGTAGGAATCAGCACGAGGGAGACTGAGTCAGAGGGTGAATCAAGAATTATTTCTATCGCCGCGAATTCCTCAGATACTCCTTTGTCCAAGGAAGCCATCCGTGAGCTTAGACGACTAGACCTGGCCGCCTGTGAAAACGATTTTTGGGAGGCAGTGCACCGTAGCCAGAAAGAGAACGCCGAGAAAGCATACCAAGCAACCGCTAAAGCTTTGCTGTCTTTGGAAGAGGCAGGGGAACGAAAACCAATTTTGGAAATGAATAGGCATAGACATGCCGATCAAAGAGCCGTCTTGGATGGCCGCTTGTCGGCAGAGGCTCAAGAAAACGCCAAGAAACGCTCGCACCACACGTCAATTTCCATAATCAGAAGTGTTTACGATTCTGAATAGAGTACCGTTCTTTACGATCGGCAATAATAGATGCGACAATAGCTATCACTAATATGCTGCCAACCACTGCTAGAGAAAACCCAGGGTTAATGTAATCGTTTTGCCATAAATTTGAAGCAATCATCTTTCCACCAACAAAGGCTAACACCGCCGACAATCCAATATTCAGGTATCGAAATTTTACTAAAATTCCTGCCAACAAAAAATACAGCGCTCTTAATCCCAAAATAGCAAATATATTAGAAGTAAATATTACAAACGAGTTCGAGCTTATTGCAAGAACAGCAGGAATAGAATCGAGCGCAAAAACAAGATCTGACACTTCTATTACTACTAATGCAAAAAACATACGGGTTACCATTCGCTTTCCATTCACAACTACAAAGAATCTTCCCAATTCAACATTCTCGCATACAGGAAGAAATCTTTTTGCTAGACGATATCCAATATTTTTATCTGGTTCCATTTGCTCAAGTTTAGCAAACACCAATTTAACAGCCGTATAAATTAAAAAGGCTCCAAACAAATACATAACAAAATGAAATCGACTAACCAGCGCTACGCCAAGAAAAATAAAAATCGCTCGCATTGCTATTGCGCCAAGTATCCCCCAAAAAAGAATACGATGTTGAAATTCTCGCGAAATTCCAAAAAAACCAAATATCACAATAAAAACAAATAAATTATCAATCGACAGGGCCTTTTCCAGCAAATAGGCTGTAAAAAATAGATAAGAAGCATCCTTTCCTTCATAAAGAGAGACTATCAAGCCAAATACAATCGCTAAACCAACCCATAATCCCGACCAAGCCAAGGATGATACAATTGAAGGTTCTTTGCAAAACCGATGTCCAACCAAATCAATCGTCAAGCTAATTGCTATAGCGACAGCAAACACCAACCACAAAAAGGTCATTCCGAACCCTACTTTCCAAGGTTTTTCGCTGAAAACAACGGAATATACATTTCCTTGCTTCTCGTTACAACTTTAGAGAGAGTAGGTCTGCCGACCTTGATTCCGATGATTCTCGAGGAAAAACATGGACCTTTCCACTAAACCAAACGGTTGTCTACTTGTCTTTATCTCAGTCTAACCACCAATCGCATCAATTCCTCGGCGCTAGGTTGGGTAAGAATCTGCTCTTTATCTTTTTCTACCTGAATCTCCAGTGCAGGTACGAATTTTTTTGCCTTGGCCTTAGCTTCGACGTTGGAAGAAACTATCCATTCCAGCGCACAGAGGGCAGCAGAGCGAGAATTAAGATCAATAGCATTTGAAGGTGGTCTACGAATTGCCTCTACAAGAGGGGCAACCGATTGAGGTGCACCCAGATATCCTAGCTCGTAAGCAGCCCGTTCGCGAATCATCGGTTGTTCGCTATTTAATAGTTTTTTTAAACAAGTAGTATCGCGACATGCGACAAAAGACTCGATTACTTCTTTGTACATGGTTATATTCTTTTTTCGAAGAGTCATGTTTTCAGGTTTTGCCTTAGCGCATTCCTCTTCTGAGGCGATTTCTTTGCATTCCTGATCAAAACGCGAAGATTCTTTCCGCAGCAATAGATCGAGTACCGCAATTTCTTTTTGCTTGCCCAACAGTGCCAATCCAATAATGCAATATTCCCGCTGATTCCACGGCCCAATTTCGGAACACTTTTTTAGATCAGGAATAACTTTTGTGTCTCCAATTAGAACTAAAGATTTTACTATAACGCCAAGTATTGCATCGTTTTCCGGAGAAAGCATTTGCTTAAGCGGACCTATTGCCTCTACTGCCCTCATTCGGCCAAGAGCCCGAGCAGCGTGCATTCGTACTGCCGGGTTTTTATATCTCAACAAACGCACAAGCAGCGGTATAGCCTTAGGATCACGCAGATCGATCTGCAATTGCGCTGCCCTAGCTAAAACTTCTTCCTCCGGAATTTTGCGCTCTTTCGTCCAAGCCATTGATTTGCGATCTTCGCCTTTAAGAAGCAACAGCGCGCGTTCTTTGGCTTGATCTCCTGATGCAAAAATCCCAAACGCACTTTCTGGAAAGAGGGAAACATCATCTCTTTCTACAAAAAGGGTTTTGAAAAAAACTGAAACGGCTTTTGGATCTTTTAGCAAACCCAAGGATAGCAACGCTTTTCGAGACAAGATTGCAGGATTTTCCGGATTAACAGCAATTTCAGATAATATCGACACCGCCGAACGGTCTTTCAGCTTTCCCATTGACGCGACCGCTTCCATTCGCACAAAATTATCTTTGGTGGATTTCACAAGCTGAATCAAAGGCTTAGCTGCTACCGAGGCCCCAATATCACCAAGCGCTCTCGCAATGTGCTTATTAGCTTCATTAGCCTCGACGCTCAATCGACTATTATCATCTGGCACCGCATAATCAAGCGCTTGAGCCAAAGCAGGTGCAGCAACCGGGTTTTTTAATTCGCCCAGAATCACCGCAATTTCTCCCCGAACCTTGTTATTAGAAGTCTTCAAGGCTTCTAATAACCCAGGCACTGCTTTTTGGCTGGCAATTCTACGAAGGTTTTTACAAGCCTTCATCTTTTCTTTTGTAGATTTTTTCGATTTTAAAATTTCAATTTGGTCTTCCACGCTATTTGGGTCTGGCTGGCATCCGGCAATTCCACACATAAATAAACAAACAGCACCTATTACCCACAAACGCATAGGGGACCCCTTGCAGAACTACATTCTAAACCCGAAGCTTTCTCCATAGGAGATTGGGAATAGCCTCATCGATAATCGGCAAAACGACATGGGGACTTTGTATCACCGCCCTCTGCGGGTGGTCAACCGCGGTGGCGAAAATTGGCATATATATTACAATAAAAACTAGGCACGCTTGATAAAAAGCGGTATGGCTAGCTCTCCCTTACTCGGAGACAAACTTGACACCATTTCATTCCAAGTTAGAAAAAGAGCAAGCTGCATTACTGGTCATAGATATTCAGGAACGTCTAGCTTCCGCCATGGATTCCCTCAAGTTGTCGCAACTAGTCCGCCGTACCCGCGCATTAATTGAGGGAGCAAAAGCTTTATCCATTCCTATAGTAATTTCCGAACAATATCCCAAAGGGTTGGGCACAACTATTGGGGAGATTCAAGACTGTCTTCCTTCCACATTTCTTCGATTCGAGAAAATCAAATTTTCCGCAGTCGCGCCCCATGTCATGGATAACCTTGCTGGCAAACGGCAGATTGTCCTTTGTGGGATGGAAACCCATGTCTGCGTCTTCCAAACTGCTCGTGATTTGTTAGCTAATAATATGGTTCCATTTCTTTGTGCCGATGCCTTGCTTTCTCGCAACGAAGAAGATCATCGTCTAGGCATGGGACGCGCCCAACAATTGGGAGCAGTAATAACCACCGTCGAAGGCGCGCTATTCGATTTACTTGAAAAAGCCGGAACTCCGGAATTCAAAATTATCAGCCAGGCAATAAAATAGTACTACTGGGCAAGATATTCCTTGCCCACCTCCAACGAAATTATTTTAGAACTAAGAAGAAGATTTCTTTTCTCTATATTCAAGCGCAGCACGTATGAATCCAGCAAAAAGAGGATGAGGAGCAAATGGTTTGGATCTAAACTCGGGATGGAATTGACAACCAATAAAATAGGGATGCTCTGGCAATTCAAGCATTTCGACCAAATCCAGTTCTTCATGAATTCCCGAAAAAACCATTCCTTTTTCTAAATAGGCTCCTCGATAACTATTGTTAAATTCAAATCGATGACGATGTCTTTCTTTTATACAGGTTGCTCCATATAATTTATGAGCCAAAGAACCTTCGGCTATTGAGCAGGAGTAAGCCCCCAGCCGCATAGTCCCACCCCTGGCGGATATCCCTTTCTGATTTTCCATTAAAGTAACTACTGGATGAGTTGTATGTTCATCCATTTCCAAGCTATTGGCGCCAGATAGACCGAGAACATTACGTCCGAACTCAATAGCCGCCATTTGCAGTCCCAAACAAATACCAAAAAAGGGAACTTTTTGTTCGCGAGCATAACGAACCGCGGCTATTTTTCCTTCTGTTCCCCGAATTCCAAACCCTCCGGGCACCAAAATGGCGTCAATGCCTTGAAGTACTTCCTTGGCTCCTTTTTCTTCAATAAGCGCTGTGTCCACATGTTCGATGATCACTCGACAGTCGTTAGCAATACCGCCATGGCTTAATGCCTCATTAAGACTTTTGTAACTTTCTACCAGGTTTACGTATTTACCAACTACTGCCACTCGCACTACTCCATGAGAGGGTTTTTTAATAACATCAACAATTCGCTCCCAGTTTTCCAACCGAGGAGATCTCGACCAAATATTAAGTATTTCGGCTATTTTATCATCCAAACCATCGCGATGCAGTTCAATTGGTAACTCATATATAGTAGATACATCTTTGGAACTAAATACCGCTCCGGGAGAAACCGAGCAAAATA
This sequence comes from Myxococcales bacterium, assembly GCA_050288705.1. Classification (GTDB taxonomy): domain Bacteria; phylum Myxococcota; class Myxococcia; order Myxococcales; family UBA5297; genus JBNKEI01. The sequence continues at coordinate 72,511 of JBNKEI010000191.1, read as the reverse complement.
AAGCAATTTTGTCTTTCATTTCTTTGGGAATTTCGCGATCAGTGCGACACAATAAAATATCGGGTTGGATTCCTATCTCTCGAAGCTTCATGACTGAATGCTGAGTTGGTTTGGTCTTTAATTCACCAGCTACCGAAATAAAAGGCAGAAGCGTTAAATGAACATAGCAAACATTTTCACCGCTTACGTCGTAACGCATTTGGCGTATAGCTTCCAAGAAAGGTAGGCTTTCGATGTCACCAACCGTTCCCCCAACTTCCACAATGCAACAATCAAGAGAATCGGCGGTTTGCCGGATTGCGCTTTTAATTTCGTCGGTAATATGAGGAATTACCTGAACAGTTTTACCTAAATATTCCCCCCTTCTTTCCCTCTGAATAACCGAATGGTAAATTCTGCCAGTGGTATAGTTATTCAAATTCCCCATAGCTGCATGAGTGAAGCGCTCGTAATGCCCTAAATCTAGGTCGGTTTCTGCCCCATCGTCAGTTACAAACACCTCTCCGTGCTGAAAAGGACTCATTGTACCAGGGTCAACATTTATGTAAGGGTCAAGCTTAAGGTGAGTAATCTCCAGCCCCCTACTCTCTAGCAAAGCCCCAATGGAGGCTGATGCCAATCCCTTGCCAAGAGAGCTAACTACCCCCCCGGTTACAAAAATGTACTTGGTTTTTTTCGTACGCATAAAAGCCTCCTCATTAGGATTAGGGCCGATTTGGCGAACCTTCGTTTTGCCTCTTATCCTTGCGCCAGGTACCACCAACCTAAAAATCGACCGTCGGCGTTGTAGCAACCGCGGACCCAGGGGTCAATTTCTAAAAATTTTACCAAGGATTACGTTATTTGCCGGGCAAACTCATCTTCTGCTCGCCGCAAATCGTCAGGAGTATCTACGCTCAAGCTTCTATAAGCAGTATCTAACACCCGAATAGGCAAGCCATGTTCCAGTACTCGGAGTTGCTCCAAGCTTTCTGCTTGCTCCAGAGGAGTTGTCTGCAAAGAAGCAACTTTCTCTAAAAACTTTTTTCGATAAGCATAGATTCCGACATGCGCAAACCGAGCAATCGCACGATGGCGAAAGTAGGGAATAGGCGCGCGAGAAAAGCACAAAGCGTTTCCTAGAATATCGCAAACCACCTTTACCACATTGGGATCGTTCTCTTCGTCAGCTTCCAAGGGACGCCGCAGAGTGGCCATTTGCACTGCCTGATCGGCGAACACCTCTAGTAAAGATTCTAACGCCTTGGGATCAATGAGAGGTTCATCCCCCTGTACATTAAGCACTATTTCGGCAGGAAAAGATTCCACTGCCGACCAAACGCGATCAGTTCCGGTTCGACACTCGCCAGTCATGATCACCCGCCCACCAAAAGATTCGACTGTGCGAGCAATCCGTAAGTCGTCAGTCGCAATAAGAATACTGTCCAGCGACGATACTTTTTGCACACGTTCAAAAACATGTTGAATCATGGGCTTACCAGCCAAAGAAGATAGTGGCTTTCCTGGAAACCTAGTAGAACCCCAGCGAGCCGGAATCACTGCTACTTTCACTTTGCACCGCCTCCGTAAAACGGTATGAGGAATATCCCGACTGTTATATAGTTTTCGTCGCGATAGGCCAATTGGTGATTTTTTCGGCAGCTACTTTGGAGATAGTAAGGAGGATATAATGGCTGGTTGGGAAAGCTCTTCGGTATCAAGCCAGATCGGCAGCTCTAGGATCGCAGAAGCACAACGCGCATTTATGTCGCAGGTATATCTGTGGATGTTTGTAGGCCTCGGCGTAACCGCATTGGTTTCTTTGTTCACCGCCCAGACACCTGCTCTATTTAGAATAGTGCAGCAATCTTACCTACTACTCATTCTTGCCGAATTAGGAATGGTATTTGGGCTTTCCTTTTTCGCTACCCGCCTGAGCCCACCAGTAGCAGGTTTGTTTTTTGTGGCTTATTCCGCTTTAAATGGACTTACTCTTTCGGCAGTTTTTTGGATTTATGAGTTAGGAAGCGTAGCCCAAACATTTTTCCTTACCGCAGTCATTTTTGGGGGAATGAGTCTGTATGGAACGCTCACCAAAAAGGATCTGTCAAGTTGGGGTTCTTTTCTATTCATTGGGCTACTGGGAGTAATTGGCGCGGGAATTGTAAACCTTTTTCTGCGCAGCGAGGGTTTAAGTTTTGTTGCCTCATGTGCCTGCGTAGTGGTCTTTGTGGGGCTAACTGCCTATGACACCCAAAAGCTGAGAAGCATTTATCTCACTTCAAGCGGAAAGACAGCAACCGGAAGTCTTGCAGTAGTAGGAGCTCTAACTCTATACTTAGACTTCATCAATCTCTTTTTAGCGCTACTTCGTCTTTTCGGAAGAAGACGGTAGGAAAAGATGGCTAATTGGAAGCTACTTATGGATGTTCCCATGCTCTATTGGCGTTTCACCTGGAAAGTTTTCTACTGCTTTGGGCATCTTTTGAACCCTGCCAGTGTTAAGACGCCAGCACATGGTTCTCTACTTGCAAAATGAATTTTCACGCCTTGATGCCATCAGAACAGGTGACTAATATGGCCAAGGTCCAGCGAAACTTACGCGTACCTGGACGGTTATCCACATTTTCCATCGATGCTCACGGACGCTCAAAAATCTGCGAGCAGCAATGGTGTGGTCAATCATCTTACTTGTCGGAAAGCGGAGTCCTGAGTGTCCCCTAACGAAACTCACCGAAGCCATCTTTTTCTTCGCCTAGTCGTGGTCGTTTTATTGTTGCTGGGATGGAGCCTAGCATCTTCCGATCGTATTCCGGTTTCGGTCGGCTCAGCCGCACACGCCCGTACGGCAGCTTTTGACGATCAACAGCCACACAACCTATCAGCACTAAGAGTTTTTAGCCGGGTAGTAGTCTTCATCAAAGACAACTATTACGACCCAAAAAGAATCCAGCCTCGAAAAATGCTTGTGGCTGCCCTCGATGGCATAGAACGCCAAGTAGCTGAGGTTATGGCCGAGGGAGATGAAAAGAGCAGCAAAATCAAAGTAACTGTAAACAAGATGTCTCAAGAATTTGATATTTCAAGAGTAAATAATCTATGGAATGTTAGCTTTGTATTAAAAGAAGTATTCAACTTTATTAGCCAAAATCTTTCCGAAACTTCCAAAAAAGACTCACGAGAAATCGAGTATGCCGCTGCTAATGGCATGTTGTCCACTCTCGACCCCCATTCGGTGCTTTTAAAACCGGAAATCAATAAAGAAATGAAATTACAAACCAGAGGAGAATTTGGTGGCTTGGGATTTGTAATTCATATGAAAGATAGCAACCTCATTATCTTGCGAGTTCTAAAAAATACTCCTGCTTCCCGCGCAGGAATACGCCCAAAAGATCATATTACGCGAATTGCCAATGAATCCACGGTAAACATGGATCTCAGTGAGGCGGTCAACCGAATTCGCGGCAAACCAGGCTCGAAAATTACTCTTTATATAAAGCGTAAAAAATGGAAATCACCTAAAAAAATGGTTTTAAAACGGGCAATCATTAATGTTGAATCGGTAGTAGGCAAACTTCTCGATAACAACATTGGTTATATTCGCGTGCGCGGTTTCCAAGGGCAATCAGACGGTAAGCACAATACCGCTCGCGATATGCAAGCCGAGTTAAGAAGGCTGGAAAAAGAAGTAAAAACGCACACTAAGAACCAGAACTCGCAGCTCCAAGGATTGGTCCTTGATTTACGAGACAATCCGGGAGGATTACTAGAACAAGCTATCCAGGTTTCCGATACCTTTCTTTCCAAAGGAACCGTGGTAACTACAGTCGGATTTTCTGACAAGATGCGCGAAGTCAAGAAAGCTAGTGCTGATGAAACTGACAGTAAACTTCCACTGGCAGTGCTAGTGAATTCTAGCTCCGCTTCGGCCTCAGAAATTGTGGCTGGAGCAATGAGGAATCTAAACCGAGGCGTAATTATTGGTCGGCAAACCTTCGGCAAAGGTAGTGTACAAGTTTTATACGATTTTCCTGATGAGAGTTCACTTAAACTCACTATTGCGCAATACCTTACTCCAGGTGACATTTCCATTCAGGAGACGGGCATAACGCCTGATATTGAGTTACTACCCAGCTTGGCATCGAAAAGAAAAATGGACTTTTTCTCACCTAAACGAACTGCCGGTGAAGCTGATCTAGTAGGACACTTTGGAAACCCTGATTCTGACACTGTAGCCACTAAAAAGGAGGAAGTCGTCCTTCGCGAAAAGCCTTTAGAACAGCTCCGTTACTTCCTGGAAGCTAAGGCAAGTGAAACTGAGTCAACAAAAGATCTCATTGACGAAGAGGAGGAAATTGCTGATTTAGAGACCCGCGAGGGTGAAGATTCCGACGACGAAATCGTTGAAGATTATCCCATTCAATTTGCTCGCGATCTGTTAGTTGCCGCCCCATATTCAACTCGCAAGAAAATACTTAGTGCAGCTAAACCTTTTTTGCAAAAGCGCAGGAATGAAGAATACAACAAAATACATAATGAACTAGAAAAACTAGGCATTGACTGGAGTCGTGGGCAAAGCAAAACCGTATCTAAACCACAGATCTCCGTAGAAACAACCCCCGCAAGCACAGTAAAAAACACCGCCGGAGACGTTCTTACCTGGACTGTTACAGTCAAGAACAATGGGCGTCAACCTCTCTATCGTCTCCGAGCCTACAGCGAAAGTGAAAATCGCCTTCTCGACCGTCGAGAATTTGTCTTCGGAAAAATAGAACCAGGTCAGAAGCGTAGCTGGACAGTGAAATTAAGAATACCGAAAGCCATGGTAAGTCGCAAAGATGAAGTACGACTGAAATTTTTTGACGAAGGCAAGTCGGTTTTCCAAGATCTAGTAAGCGAAATCAATATTGCTGAACTGCCGTGGCCGGCCTTTGGCTATACCTGGCAAATCGTTGATAATTGCGCAAAATGCAATGGCGATGGAACCGCACATCTGGACGAAACCGTACAGCTTGCTGTTCAGATTACCAATACAGGCACCGGGAAAGCTTTCAATGTTCTCGGTTTGTTAAAAAATAAGGCCGACGAATACATTTCTCTTTCCAAGGGACGAGTCAAACTTGGAGAAATTCTCCCTGGACAAACCAAGGAAGCAGTATTTGAATTTGAGATTAAACCAAAATTCAAAGGAGGCTTTGCAGACCTGCAACTAGCCATAGGCGATGAGGATACTGACCAGTGGGTATCAGAAAAACTTTCTATTCCTATAGAAAAGAAAGGCAAATTACCGCAAAAACAAAATCTTTCATTAAAAGCAATGAAGGACCTTAATATTTATTCCGCTGCTCAGTTGGAGAGCCCCATAATCGGCAGCGTACCAAAAGGATCGTTAATCTTTTCTGATGCTCGTTTTGGCTCTTTATATCGCATACTTGTTGGCACTAATAGCGGTTACATTTCGAATCAACATGTTACGCCCAGCAAGTCGTCCAAAAAAGAAACTAAAACCAATTTCCAATATATTGCCAGTCGCATCGAACCTACTATTGAACTTGCCGTTAATACCTTGGCAGGAGGTATTACCACCAACGAAGATAGTTTCAAGCTTCAAGGAAAAGCGTCCAGTGTCACTAGCCTCCGCGATGTATATATATTTGTAAATGATCAAAAAGTTTTTTTCAAAAGCGCACCTAAAGGCGAAAAGAAAATAAATTTCAATACCAAATTTCCTCTTAAAGAAGGAAACAATCAAGTGGTAGTAGTAGCGCGAGAAGACCAAGATTTCATGGCCCGCAGAGCCTTGATAATTCGCCGCACCAAAAGCCACGCGGTGGCGCAAAAGGCAATGTTGCCCAGCAGTAGAAAACGTTCGAAATAGGCTGATTAACTCCTTTCACCCTAATGGGAGTAGTTGATGTTATCCATGGCATTTAAATCATTTGCAGCTCTGTGTTTTTTTTCCCTTTCTGCGGGGTGCATCTATTCAGCCGAACAAGGAAGGCTGTTAGAAGAAAGAGTTGATCGTCTGGAAATCGAAAAAAAAGAACTTGAACAGAGTCTCAAGAAACAAAAAAATATTCTTGACGGCCAGGTTGCCGAAGTACAAGGCGCTCTTGAAAAACTAGCTCACAGCGCCCGGAGAACCGGAGCAGACATCGGCATTCAAGTCGAACAACTTCAGTCAGAATTTAGCAATTTGCGTGGACAATTAGAACAGATTCAGCATCAGCAAGCGCAAATGCAAGCCAATTCTTCGGTACCTTCGGAAAGTGACAGCCAAGCATCTTCTATTAAACGTCCAATTGATAAGAAAGAATTTGCAGAGTTAGTAGAAAACAAACTGACAGAGAATTTCAAGGTAGGACGAGAATTGGCTTCGGAATGGCTAAAAAAATGGCCCAGAGATTCCATGGCGTCAACCATTCACTTTCTCTTAGGAACCAGTTATTTTGACCACCAAGAATGGAGAGCCGCTCTTTCAGAATATGGCGAAATTGTAAAAAATTTCTCTAAAAGCTCAGAAGCACCTCATGCGCTTTTGCAATCAGCAGACTGCTTTATAGCTTTGAAAATGCCTAAGGAAGCAAAGCTAGTTCTTCAGGAGATTCTTCGTTCTTACCCCCGGAGTGACGTTGTCTCGGAAGCTAGGACTAAGCTTAGGAAGTTAAGTACGCGAAGAAAACGAAAGAAACAATAGCCAGAGACTTGCCACCTAATAAGCACGACCACCTAGATTGGAAAAAAAGTCGCAAAGAGAACAGTTTTTCTATATCTTTAGGCGCGAGAGTCTAACCGCGACTACCCTATTGTTTCGGATGGCAATTGAAATTCGTCTCATTGATCTTCAAGAATCTCCACAAGCCGATATCTCGCGATTGCGGCAGCGGTCATCGAAACCATTCACGCGCTGCTCAAGGAAACCTGGACCAGGCAAGCAACAGCAATGGAACGAGATTCCGCTAGCCGCTATTCTGGCCGGAATTCAAGACGCCGATCAAGCCATTATTACTCAACGGTCCTATCTCGATCTTTTTGGTTTTCCAGGAAAGGGCCCTACCCGCGTCCACGAACTGTGGCAATACCTTATCGAAACGCTTCTTCCCAAGAATCCTCTTTTCGCAGAATGGCAACCCACCCTGGAAACCTACGTCCGCGAAGGTTGCCTTGCTAGACGAATAGTCAAAGCAGTAGAACTTAACTCTTCCGCACAGCATCTCTTTGAGGTATACGCTCGGTTAGCTAATAGACTCTCAAATGGACAGCTATTTTGTAATAATAGCTGCTAATTTTTGGCCTCGACTTTTTTGTCCACTGATCGCTTTGTAGATATGTATAAGTACATATATATAGTTCAGTCCAGCAAGCAACCTTTCGTACCTGTTTACGATAAGCAGATAACGCTGGGTTTTGCCTTCAGGAAATCGTTATGCCTAGTCCGATCAAGCATAGCTCATCGCAATCTTCTGAGTTGTCATCCTACTCTTCAGGACAAGAACAAAGAAACGTCCAGGAAAGCGATGTTCCGTTTACAAAACTGACCTCCTCAGAAGATATTGAGCTCCATTCAGCTACAGCAAATGCTCAATGGAATAACCAGTGTTCGAGCTTTGATGAGTCGCAAAGGGCAAGTACCTCCAAATCCAAATCTAAAGGTGTATTAGATAGGACCAAGTCGTCATTTTCTTATGCCAAAAACGAATTCGAAATCGAACTTGATAGATGGAAAGCTCAGCCCACCGAGAATGCGGAACAAGCAAACGCACGTGAGATAGCTGCAGAGAAAATTCTCAAGACCTGGAATAACAAGGCAAATAGATTAGACCTGACTGGTTTACAGCTTAGTTCGCTCCCCGATTGCATTGGGAAATTCAAAAATATAGAAGTTCTACTTGTTGAACAAAACCAGCTAAACGAGCTTCCGCAATCGATTCGGAAACTCAGCAAATTGAAAATATTATCCTGCCATAGTAATCAATTGAAATCATTACCTGATTCGGTTGGCAATTTGAGTAAGCTAGAAGAATTGTATCTTGACCTAAACCAGGTATCTTCTCTTCCTCATTCACTTGGAAACCTCAGCAATCTAAGAATACTATCCTGCCACGGTAATCAATTGAAATCACTTCCTGAATCAGTTGCCAATCTACATAGTCTAGAAACGCTGTACCTCGGAGCAAACCAGCTTTCCTTTCTTCCCAACTCGCTTGGAAACCTACGCAAACTAAAAATATTATTTTGCAACGGCAATCAATTGAAATCACTTCCCGAATCAATTGGCGATCTTAGCGAACTTGAGGTGCTATATCTTTTTGACAACCATTTGAACGTACTTCCTGAATCGATCGGAAAACTCAGCGAGCTAGAGGTACTCGACTGCAACAATAACAGATTAGAATCTATTCAGAATTCTATCAGCAATCTTTTCAACCTTGAGGTATTAAACTACAAAAACAATCAATTAAAGTCTATTCCTAATTCTCTTAGTTACCTTCCAAGTTTAATAAATCTTGATCTTGAGAATAACCAAATAACCGAGCTTCCGGAAACAATAGGCTCGCTCTACAATCTAGAAACACTGTATCTCGGTCAGAACCGACTAGCATCTATTCCAGATTCCATTGAGAATCTTACCAATCTTGTAACGCTGGACCTGGAGAAAAATCAGCTAACCTATTTGCCAGATTCGCTCCGAATGCTGAAACTAAGTTCTTTGAATTTGCAAGATAACCGCGATTTAGCAATTCTACCTAGCTGGATTACCGAGCTGCCCCATGAGTGCATAGTCGATCTTTATGGCACGCAGATCCCCAGAAGCATGGCTCTTTGCCTACAAGAAGTGCCGGAATGTCCGATACTTTGGATTTCAACCAGCCAGATACAGAGACTTTTGCATTCGGAAGCGCGGCCTATAGAAGAAGCGGTGATCGTATGGTTATCACGAGACCCTTCGGCTTCTTTCTCGTCAGTGACTGAAACATGGGTCCAATGGGTTCCATTCAATTCCGAACCCAATGCCCCCGCATTCTCAACTTTTCTCGATCGCCTTAACGAAACCGCCGATGCTCAAAATCTAAATACCTGGCAGTTTTTTTGCCTGCGTGTCAATACAGTGCTTTCCGCTATCCGAGACAATTCCACTCTGCGAAACGTTTGCTTCCATATCGCTAATGAATCCATGGAGACTTGTGGCGATCGCATTGCACTGGGGCTTCAAAACATGGAATTGATGATTGCCAGCAATCAAGCACGTTCTCTTGGAATTTCCGATCTAATACGAGTTGGAAAACAGTTTTTTAGGCTAAGTGCGCTTCAGAATATTGTCAACAGTCGGGTGAGATCGGTAGAATCTCGCGATGAGGAAATCGAGACGCATCTTGTCTATCAACTAGATTTGAAAGAAAGTCTTGATTTACCTCTCCATACAAACAACATGCTTTTTCGTACCGCAGTGCTAGTCACCAAGGACGATATACGAACAGCACGTGAATCTATAATAAGTCAAGAAAATGGACCGGCAATGCTGGCATTTTTTGTGGACGAATTCACCTCCTGGCGCGAATATCTTGAACAAAATTATCAGGAAGACTTCCTCCAAGTTAATAAGTCATTCGCGGATAAAGAAGAAAAGCTTGCGATCATGCCCGAGCACATGACCGAAGGCGAATACATTAAAGAAGTAAATTCGTTAGTAATTGATAAAGACACTGCTTTACGCAACCTACGCATGCGCCTAACTAAAACGATTTTGCCTTATTTAACCTGAAACTAAGTTTACGAATTGCTCATCTAAGACTTAAGGAATTGCCGAATAGTCAAAATAACACTAATTAGAACTGCAAAAGACCATAGGAAAGCATTAAAACCGCTTAAACGCAGCTCCCGTGCACCGTAATTTGAATACCATTCCTTTGCCCTGCGCACCCGAGAAACCATATCCAAGTCCCTACTAACAACTTTTCCTGAAGCAAGGATAGTTTGGATTCGCCGTGAGTGAATGTTAACCAGCAATCGTGGCTCAGCCTCAGGTAATCCTCCTACTAAGCAGTCTTGCGGACGATTCACATTGATCCTTCGATGGTCGCAAGTTAGCACCAAGCCACCTCCGTCAAAACTAGTCAACAAACAAAGCCTGGCTTCTTGGTTAATTATTTGAGCTGATGCCCATGCCGGAATCGCATCATTCACGAAATTGTAGACCAACTTTCTTCTTTGCAAAGGTCCCTTTTCCCAATAAACACCCAAACGCGTAAACCCTAGCGGTGCAAGCTCACGTTCCATCTGATCAAAAAGATTGGAATCAACTTCAGGATCGCTGCCTTTTGCCGCAATAATACGCATCCATTTAGGAAACAAAAAAAGAAGAGCCGCAGGAAGATGTCTCCACAAAATAAAGACTGCCAACGCCAGAACTATTAAATTCAAATAATTCATAGTAGCTATTTAGCACGCTATGGTCGTCAAATAGTAGTCAAATCAAGGGAGGCAAGGTTACACCTGCAGGTATTTGTTAGACAGCTGCATAACTTATTTCGCCACTGGCTGAAGACCAAGCTCAAATGCAGTACGAAACAAAGCAGGCGGATTTTCTACCAGACGTAACGTCCCCTTCCAGCCAGAAACAATTTCCCGGCTTATATAAAGCCCTAAACCAGTACCTCTTTCCCCTTTGGTAGAAACAAAAGGCTGGAACAGCTGCGTTACTATAGTAGGATCAACTCCCGCGCCTTGATCTGCGACCAATATAGACACCTGCTGACCGCTCCATTGCGCCTGAATGCGGATAATCCCTGGACCGAAATTAGCTTGGGCGTCTCGAGCATTGGTAAGCAAGTTGGTAAGAATTTGGACTAAAGAGTGGTAAGAACCAATAACCGAGGGTAAAGAGGAACTAATCTCGGTTTCTAAAGAAACACCCGGCGGCATACTAGGGAAAAGCGATATTGTTCCCTGAACGGCTGATCTCACATCGGCTACTAAATCTTCCTGGTTATCCACCTTTAAAAAGCGTCTTAGTCGATCGAGCATGCATTCCATGCGTGCTGATTGCTCCAGTATTTCTTTTAAATGGTTGGCAGCGTCAGCAGGCAAAGCGCTAATCTCGATTAGTTGAGCGTAACCACTAATAGAAGCCAGAGGCTGGCGCAGCTCATGCACAACCTCGGCAAAAGCCAATCCTATTTCCGCCAATTTTGCGGTTTGTACTAGATTTCTTGCAAGCAGTTCTTTCTCTTGAGCTAAATGCATGAGTTTTTCGCCAACAGTTGGAATGCTAAACCTAGACAGGCAAAGGTTTCAAGCTAGGCAAACAGAATTTCTATCCATGCCATAACCAGCAGTCAACTCCCGGAACTTTTTTCGTTATTTGGGAGTGCCCGATCTGCAAAACCCTGCTAGTGTTTCATAGGGGATTTACTATGCACACAAGGACTACTCGCCATGTTTCTCTACCGCTCTCGTCAGAAAAGTGCTGGCGGATTTTGCGGGACACCAAGACATGGAGTCAGTTTTTTCCGGAAATTGACCATGCAGTGCTTTTGAAAAACGGACAAGTTAAACTGGCAATGCGGCTAGGGAATCGCCGTGGGGTTTTAAAAGCACTGGTGCAGCGAGACGAGTCCCTTCGTTCACTGCACCTCGTTTCTGCATCCGAAGAAGTCGATTTTCAGCTATCTGCTCATACGCACTCTAGTGGTCCAAATTCGCAGATTTGTATTGATTGCCAATTTAGCACCCCGGAAAAGTGGACTTCCTTTCCGCGAAAAGCAGTATGGAGTCGAAATCATTTGGGGCTCAAGAAAACAGCCTCAAGTGGTTCAAGCAAAAAGAAGTCTGGTTTTGCTAGTCGTAAGCGAGCGATATGGGGTTTAAAATTGCCTAGATTAGTTAGGCTTGTTGCTTCTTTTCTGCTCTTTGCACTTAGCGCGCTAGGCATTCGCCTTTTACCCGGTCTTTCTCTTCCCAGTACTCTTGCAGCAATTGCCTATGCGTTTTTAGGCATGTTTTTTTTGGTGGCCGCAGCATTGCTTTCTGGGCGGCATAAACGAACGACTGCTGCCAAGGGAGTAAAGCTGCATTCGCAATGACTTCCCCAAAAATCCTTATGAACTAGACTCCCACTATCGTCATCGCATGGGCAGCTCTCTCTTAAAGAGCTTTCACGACTTTTTAGGGAGAATCCATGGTTTGCGTTCCAAGACGGCCAAGAAAAGGGTTGGTTTTGGCAATGCTATTGTTCCTGGCAGGGTGTTCTAAGAAGCAAACTACTACTCCGTTTAGGCTAGGCTTTTTTCCAAACCTAACTCACGCCCAAGCCTTAGTTGGCTATGATCAAACCACCTTCGCCAAAGCTCTGGGTGGAAAAAAAATTGAGCTAAAAAAATTTAACGCCGGCCCCACTGCCATGATGGCTCTTATGTCTGGCGAACTGGATGTAACCTATGTAGGAAGCGGACCGGCAATCCAAACTTATGTAAAGTCTAAAATAATCAGAGTAATTGCTGGTTCGGCCTCGGGAGGCGCCATGCTGGTAACGCATACGGCTCAATCGGCACGCGATCTATTGGGGAAAAAAGTAGCAACCCCCCAACTAGGAAATTCTCAAGATATTGCTCTCCGCTATTGGTTGAAATCACAAGGAATGTCCGCTCCTATTCAAGGAGGAGGCGATGTTCTGGTTACCCCCATTGCTAACCCCGATATTCTTTCCCTATTTATCCGCGAAGAGTTGGAAGGAGCCTGGGTTCCCGAGCCTTGGGGTGCCAGGCTTATTGCCGAGGGAGGCGGCCACATTATGATAGACGAACGAAATTTGTGGGAAAACGAGGAGTTTCCCACCACCGTTTTGGCGGCTTCGGAAAAATCATTGCAGAACCGCCGCGAAGAAATTCGAGCCATACTGCAAGCGCATATAGACTTGACCAACCAAGCTCAGAAAGAGCCTAGAGCCTTTGCGCGCAAAGCCAATCAGGCGTTTGGAGCTATTACTGGAAGACCTCTTCAAGAGAATATATTGCTTGATGCTTTTTCAAGAATAAAATGGATAATCGATCCTATGAGTAATAAACTTCAGATTGCTGCAGATCATGCCGCTGAATTAGGATTCATTCCTCCCACTAATATTAATCCCATGGTCGATACTTCTTTACTCAATTCATTAAAATAAAAAACTATTTTTAGTCAAGAATATGCTCAAGCTGCGGAGAACACCTGCCATCAATAGTTCGAGAAAATATTCTTCCTTCGAACGCGGGATTTCCAAACCATGGTAGACGACATACGCTTGAAATGGCTTACCAAAAACTACACTTGGCTACCTGCGGCTCGTACTTGGTCGGCAAAAGCGCTTACTTTCCGATAGTACTGCTGCGCATCACCAATTTCATTGCGCAGAGAGTAGGCTACGATTTTCATGTAAGAATTGTATCATTGGAAGCGCTCTATAAAAAACTGAGCTTACCAATTGTGTGGATTTGATAAGACCAGCTAAAGTGTTGCAATGCAATCGCGCAGTAAAATGATCTTGAGCGACCTCCACATTGGCACTGGCCATTCCAAAGGTCGCCCCAATTTTTTCGATGACTTCAACGATGACGACCGTTTTGCGCAGTTACTGGCGCGGTTTGCTAGCTCCGGAGATAATCTAGAGCTCATTCTAAATGGAGACTTTTTTGATTTCCTTAAAGTTCCCATCAATGGGCTCTTTCCCGAAGTAATTACCGAAAACATGGGGGTGCTGAAAGTTGAGCTTTGCTTGCGCGGTCATCCCAAAGTAAAAGAAGCCCTACGCTCTTTTCTGCGCAAACCCAACCGACGCATCACTTATATTCCGGGAAATCATGACATGGAATTTGTTTTCCCAGCGGTGCGTAATTTTTTCTGTCAGACAGTTGCAGTAAACGCTTCGCCCGAACAGATTCATTTTGTGGTGGATAAAGATCGCTACCGTGTAGACGGCGGAGTAGAAATACATCATGGCCATCAATTTGAAGCCATGAATTCTTTTGACTTTAGCAGGCTTGTTTTAGATAAAAATAATTCAGAGCCAATTCTTAACCTTCCATGGGGAAGTTTGTTTATTCTACAAGTACTAAATAAATTCAAAGAAGAGCGACCTTATTTAGATCGAGTAAAGCCCTTTTGGCCGGTTATTGCAGGAGGATTATTGGTAGATACGCGCTTTACCATGCGAGCTTTATTTAACTCTGCTTATTATTTTTTGCGTGCACAAACCAGCCCAGTCTGGAGACAGCGCCGGCCTTTTCAAAAATTAGGAAAATTTTTACTAAACGAGCTTAGTTTTTTTGAGAAACACGAAAACTCCGCTCAACGACTTTTTAAAAACGACCCCTCTTTGCGAGCCGTTATTATGGGACACACCCATACTGAAATGGTACGTACTTATGGGCGAGGAGAACGCATTTATGTAAACACTGGTACGTGGATGCCTATGGTGAACTTGTCGATGGAAAACCTAGGACAACGGACTGCCCGTCACTATGCCCTGATTCGCTATACCGATCGCGGAGATGCCCGCGTTTCGCTAATGAGATGGCATGGTCGGAGGCCCTCTCGGGAAGAAGTCTCTTTTTGAACTAGTAAAAGCAAGGTGGTTCGTCACGAAGAACGCATGCGCGCCCGCTCGCGTGCTTGTTTTAGCTCGCGGTATTTTTGAAACTCTCTCTTTGCACGGTCAAGAATCGAATCGATTTCGTCTTCAAATTGACCTGCTCCCCCAGTCAATGACACGGTTTGGTCACAAGATTCGAACAAGGCCAGCACCTCGTTTTCAGAGAGAGCAAGCTGTTCTCCAAACCAAGCAAGCAAATCAGTAGAACCATTGTTAGATTCTTCGTAATCTTTGCGCTCACCTCGATCATAGACCATGCCTTCGCACCATCCTTCAAACTCACCCCGCCCTTTTTCTATCGCCAAAACCCAACATCGTCCTGGCCCTAGCATACTAACCCGACGACAAAACTCGGCCGCCGCACCATCTCGCCAGGGGAAATCCTCGCGGGAGGAAACTAGTCGAAAAGCAATAGCCCCGGCGGGTGTCTGCAAAGGACCTAACTCCAAAACCCACGAACGGGGGTCACGATCGCCTAGAAACTGCTTGGAAACCTCGCGCAAAAGCTCTAACAGCTCGGAACCGCGCTGCGGTAGCAAGGCAACAAAAATACCTTCATAGGAATGCGAGACCGTCGATTTCATGTAGCACCCATCGAGCAAAAACTTGCAAGCGCCCTGTTTTGAAGGAAACGAGTTTCCCATATGCATATCATGCTTGGCTACTGCAATGTTGTGATGAGCGCATTAAAAAATAAAAAAGGCGAAGCTAAGCTCCGCCTTTCCAAACTTTCATTTTTTACTATGATTAGAAGTTGTATCCTACTTCTACACCATAGAAAGCGTCAGTATCGGCATCTGCATCACCAACCGTGACCGCGTTGTAATCAAACATGCCGCCCTTGAAATAGAGGTTGCTATCGAGAGCGTATTTGGCACTAGCGTTGAAATACAATTTGGAATTGCCGTCCTTATATAGTTTTTTGGTAGTCAAGTCATAATAACGAACCTGACCGTCGATAGTGAATTGGTCGGTAATGCCGATTTCAGCGCCAAACTTAATTCCCCAGAATTGAGGAGCTTCGTCAGGATCAGGCATAGCAATTTCAGACGCTGGTTCTCCTGCTGCCTCTGCTGCCGCCTTATCTGCTAATGCTTTCTTGACATCTTCCCGTCCTAAATACTGCACCGGCACCGGAGTAATGCGGCTCATGCCGATACCAAAATCCGCATCCAGGGAAAAAACAATTCTCTCAGTGACTTTATAAGAACCACTTACGTAGGGCATGAAACCGACTTCTGATTTGTCGGAAAAACTATCGGCCTCATTAGCAGCATCAATAACCACACCGCCTTTGACAATTAGCTTGTCGCCTAGCAAAGTCTTATTTTCATAACCGAGGTCGAATACCGGAACTACGGTATTTTTGGTATCTTTATCCGCTTCCTTAGTAGTGATCAGTGCATTCGGGCTCTGCAAAATAAGATAGGCTCCAACTTCGGTGTCCACTTTCATTGACATCGAGAGCGGAACTCGACTCGCCAAATCAGCATTATAGCCGGTATCAGCTTCCTTCATGTTTACTCTGGCTGAAGCTGGTCCAAAATTATAGGATACCCATCCTTCTTCGACTTGGAGTGGTTTGTCATAATTAGCCTCGCCGAGCGTAGGCTGTTGCTGAATAATACCAATTTGGAAAGCACCAGTAAGATTTCCCGCTGATACGTTTCCACCGACTTTAAAACCACCATCAGTAGCGAAACCAGCCTGGTCGGTCTTTTTTCCACCTTTATCAACATTCTTACCTCCAACCCGGTACTGCAAACTTCCTTTTGGAGTAAAAGTGGGCACAGTCGCGTCTTGACCAAAAGCGACCGAGGATAAAAATGTCAAAGCTGCAATTACTCCGAGAAATCTAATGCTTTTTCTCATCTGCAATCTCCTTAGATGGTTTCACGTTCTTTTGAACGATATTCCACACTATGTCAAGAAATAAAACGCTATCTACTAAACAAACAAGACCTTTGTTCTACATCATGATTCTAAAATTAATTTTTTAACACCTCCAAGAAACGCATGCATTAAATACTTTGCTTAAGAAGACTTCATGCGCACAATACTTAGCCGCCAATAAAAAACCGGCCAATATTTATTCACAAGCTCCAACTTTCTCGATTATTTCTGGCTATTTATCATGCCTGTTCTTCATAAAGAAATCACCAGCAACAAGACTAACAAAACTGTTCTTCTACCAATCAAACCTGGCTTCGACCATCAGCAACAAAAAACACTAAACACTGTTGGGTTTTATAAATTTTTTCGAAATAGTCAAAAAAAAGCGGTTGGAGGCATTCATTGGCTTTGCCATCTATTAGGCCATCCATGAGATCACTAAGATCACTCATCACCGACCTCGCCATTTGCACTACTGAATGCACATACAAGCAGGTTTTTGGTGCAAACGTCAAGTTATCTGACAAAAGAATTGAAAAAAACCTATAAATCTACCGCTTTGAACGCCTCATTCCTGACACCAAAAACACTAATCGTCGGTCTAAAAGCGGCGTAGCACTATACGCAGCAGTGTAAAAAAAACTACGCATTAGGCCCACGTTACCGTGCTCCCCATTATTCCAAATCAGCTTGCCGAAATTTTATCACCTCATTTCACTTCTACCTCCACAAATGCAATGCAAAGCCTTAATAAAACTTCGGATATTTCTTTGTTCGACTAAACTCAACAGGCCATTTACACCTTACCCGGAACGCTCATATCAAAACTGAAGACACCAAAGGGCTGCTTTGCTGCATAATACTTTTTCCACTTTGCGCCTAGCCGCTCTCCGTTTTGACTCCTCATGTTCTCCCAGACACCGGCAATTGCCCAGGGAACGAGAGTTAGATGCGCCATGGCTTCGGAAAGCAACTCACTCGATCAAAGCTTTGGACGTCGCTTAGAACCAATGCTACCGAGCTCAAGCAACAGTAGTGCCAGCAGCCAACTGTAACTATTCAGAACTACCACTTCGCGAGTAACCAAAAATTGAAAACCACGGTCTTTCCGAGCGTAATGCCGCAGACATGAAGTCGAGGAAGCCTTGGACCTCGACAAGCTCGGCCTGACCGGATTTCTTGCGGCTTTTCGTTATCAAGAAATAAGGGTACTGAATAGTTACAACCAACTTTCGATCAGGCAGCTTAGACAGGGTATTTATACCCGTTCAAATTGGTCTTACAAACAGAACACCGATGCGCCGCAGGTATGAAGTTCTAGAAAACCAGGCCACAGCTCGGGCTTGAGCGGATTCTTTGCAAGCCTTTCATTGTCAAGAAAGAATAGGGTTTGAATAGTTATTTTTAGAAATTCAAAAAACCGGAAAATGAATAACCAATATGATTTCGTAAGCAATTAATAAAAAATAAAACATCGGAACAAATAACAACAGATCTCTAACCATGATTCCTTTGAACATAGGATAGTTTTTAAACATTATTAATACCACTATTCCAAATGCAGTGAATACATATTTAGAAATCAAGAAAGGCAATGGCCCGTATTGTAAAAAAAAGAGCATTACCGGATTCAGTTCTTCTCCCCCCGCCCGAACTAAATTTAGAGTAAAAAAGGCGTCGACAAAAGAAAGAATCAACGTTATCAATATAACTATAATCGACCTTTTTCCATAACGATCAACAAAGAAATGAATATACTGATCTTCTTTTCGGCGAGATCGCTTTCGAGAACCGCGCAAACTAGCCAAAGAAAAAGGCGATGTGGGCTTGGCTCGCCTGTCTGCACCCGACCGCCTATCAGGAAAAGGTAGCCAGCTCATATTGATGAATTGCTCGCGCCAAATACTTTGATTATCGCCAAAAAAACACTTTACTCATTTTTTGATTATACGCTTAATCCTGAGACAGAAGCAAAGAGGACCACGCCTTCTTCACCCACTTCTTTAAAACCTAGCGCTCTACACAGACTGTGCGCTGCCACCATCTGTGACCCTACCGTAAAAACTGCTTTTTGCACCCCTTCAGCTTTCGCCAGCATCAAAACATTGGCAATAGCAACACGCGCCCACCCTCGACAACGCAGCTCGGGAGATGTATAAACCCCCTCCAACTGTACTACATTTGCCCGCCTTGCTCCCAATTCTACCAGCGAAACCAACCCCCCCTGATACTCCAGCACCCAGGAAGTTGGATGGGTACAGGTGAGATGTCGCCGAGACTCCATTTTCCAGGCCGCTCGCCACCGATCAATCAACTCACGATCCTCTTCTCGAAGAGGCCGGCAATTCACTTGGCATTGGGGAAATATGGCAGGAACAGTCAGCTTGTTTAAATCCAGAGCAAAGACGATATCTGGCTTGGTGGTCACCCACGAAGCAGTCCCAATTTTCAGTTCATATAATGCGCGCTGCACCTGCGACCAAGGACCCTGAATTCCCACCAACGATCTCTTAGAGGAAAGCGACGCCAATCGAACCAAATCTCCAGGAACTTCAGGAGCTTGAAGCACTACTATGCCATTTTGATAGTGCGCAGCCAGGGAAACAATGCTCTTTCCTTCCCAACGTGCCGCATAAGTTCCTTCCTGCTCTCCCCCGCTATCTTCTAATCCTGCCGCAGCAGCACTAGCGAGTAATCTAACCGAGGTTTCGCAGTGATTTTGTAAGAAACGTTCCAGCTCGTGGGAATCTTGCCTAGTCAGTATTTTTAGTGATTTCAATTCCCTAACTCGCTCAGCCAACATTCAAACAAGGCCGCGAGCAAAAAAGGGAGCTTCCTACAAAAACCCCCTTTTTTCTCGTAGTGGAGCTGAACGGGATCGAACCGTCGGCCTCCTGAATGCCATTCAGGCGCTCTCCCAGCTGAGCTACAGCCCCATGTTTTCACTATTCCTTCGGTTTTTTGGCAACCGTAGGTTTTCTCGAAAGCTTACTGCCTTCTTCTATACACACATCTGCTTCTTTTAGAAGCATCGAGATATCCGCCTGATATTCTTGAAAAGCAACTTCTTTCGCCTTTGCCTCGCTATACGCTCGCTGCAGTTCAGGCGTCAGTACGCTCTCGCTTACTTCTACTTCTTTTAAAAACACTTCTCCCAACTTCATCATTGCAACTTCACGCTTACTTCTTAAAACACTTAAAACAGCCTGGGCTTTACCAAATTCAACTGCTTGTTCCACCTGCTTCCGTAACTGCCCTAACTCAAATTGCGCTGCCTGAAGTTCCTTCTGGAGAGACCGAAGCAAATCGCTTTCCGAAGACTTCTTTTCCAAAATTGCGCCCTTCCATACTACTTACTACTCAAATTACTAGCAATCTGCAGAATCAGCTTTTTAATCAGTTTTCGTTATGACGCCGAATCAATGTGCGATTTACTACCCCGGCGGAACTTGGATGTCAACTACCAAGTAAGTTTTTTTAACTATTCAGCACCCTTATTTCTTGATAACGGACGATTGCCTTTTTTCGACTGACGATGGAAGCAAACGTGGCATATTTTGTTGATGAATCAGCCAACTAATAAGCTTGTTGAGACTCTCTACAGATTTGTAGCCTGCCTGGAACCGATGGACAACCAGAGGGACAGCAAGCTTTTTCAGCCTTTTTCTGCAGGCGAGCGAAAAATGTTGCAAGGTGATTTTGAGGTTAGGTCAGCATTGGGGCGCGTTCGCAGAACACAAAAAGCTTGCTTGCCACTACCTCACTCGCTTGCTTTCGCGTGGGAGCACTTTGCACCGCGCACTCTGATACGCCTGAAGATAAGTCCTACCGTATTGACCCTTTGGCCTCCTCAAGACCTCATCGAGTTGCAAGTAGGATATCGTTGGCATGGATTCAACGGAAAAAGCATGCCAGAATGGGACGAAAGCTTCGTGGTTTTTGCAGAAATTGACGGCAATCCCCTGGCTCTACGGACCGATGAACTGGCCATAGACAGTCCGGTTTGGGTATCTCATCGAGAAGACGGAAGACACTTTTTTGTTGAATTTGCTCCTAGCTTAGCTGCTTTTTATCAATCGATAATCGACAAAATTTGCCGCATGGACGAATCCCTTTGATCATTTTCTTCCCGAAAATCGTTATGGTCTAATTGCCATGGAAATTCGCAGAGTTACCATTATTGCTAACGCCGATAAACCCGAAGCCTTGTCGCTAATTCTGGAAATGCAGGCGGTTTTAGACCGTGCGAAAGTAGGCATTGTCTGCGAAGAACGAGTAGGACGGGCTTTGGGTCTGCCTTGGGGGACTGCCCAAGACTTAGCTAGAAGCGATTTATGTATTTCATTAGGGGGAGACGGAACTCTTATTCACGCTGCCCGCATCTTAAAGGGAAATCCTGTGCCTGTTTTGGGGGTTAATCTTGGCTTCCTGGGTTTCCTTACGGAGATCCCCGTCTCATATGCCTTACCAATGCTTCAAGAAACACTGGCTGGCGATTACTTGGTCGAACCACGTCGCAAACTCCGAGTCCGACTTTTGCGTGCTACCGAAAACGCTCCGAACGGTGCACCAGAAAACATTCCGCAACGTTGTCCGGAGAGCATTCTCGATACCGAAGTACTCAATGATGTAGTGATTAACAAGGGTACATTATCTCGGATTGCTGATTTCGAAGCTTCCATTAATGGAACAATTATTACTTCCTACAAAGCTGACGGAATCATTGTTTCTACTCCTACTGGCTCCACCGGATATTCTTTATCGGCAAGCGGGCCTATAATGCATCCCACTATCCAAGCAACTATAATTACTCCAATTTGTCCTCACACGTTGACTCAGCGGCCTATTGTTGTACCCGATCATCAAACAATATCTCTGCGATTGGTGAGCACTAAGGCAGATATCTACCTGACACTAGATGGACAAGAAGGAATGGCTCTCCAAGCCAACGACCGCGTAGAAGTCGGGCCTTCCCCTAATCCTTTTTTGTTGATAAAAAACCGCTCCCTCGATTATTTCAGCATGCTCCGAACCAAGTTACGCTGGGGCGAGCGCTAAGAAGAACAGGTTTGGACAAGATTTTCTTTGTGTTTTTTTCTGTTCTTTTCGCCAAATCGCAAACCCAACCGCTCGACTAGTTCTTGAGCCAAGGCGCGTAGTTCGCTGGCCACCGCTGCTGAAGAGTGAGTATCGAAAATCAACTCGTAGGCTAACCCTGCTTGGTTCAGCGACTCGGCGCGAGGAATTCTCTTTTTTAAGATCGGTATAGCAAGCTCGCTTAAAGCTTCTTCCATGGCGCAATTAGTAGCGTTAGTTCGACGATCTAGCATGTTGATGGCAATTACTAATTCTCCCTGACCATCGGAAGCATCTCGCCAAGCGGCTTCTACATCCGACAACCCTTGCAGAGCAAAGGCGCCAGTAGGTACTGGAGCCACCACCAAGTTACTGCAGGCCAACGCTGCTTCAGTAAAAGCACCTAAACTAGGGGGCGTATCGCAGATTATTACGTCCACCGGCTGGCCATAGTTCTTCATGGCCCTAGGAATAGCTTGTAATCGATGTCCCCATTGAAACAAATCTCGCTCCTGAGCGAACATGCGGGGACATGCTGGAGCAATTTTGAGAGAAGGACGACGCGGTGAAGGAACAACTATCTGTGAAAGTTCAAGAGAAGGACTGGGTCCTAGGGAATCGGCTATACTTGGACGCTCACCAGGCTCAAGCCCTAGCACTAGCGACGCATGCCCTTGGGGATCGAGGTCTAAAAATAGCACCTCTAAACCGGAGTCGGCTAAAGCCGCCGCTATGTGGACGGCAAGAGTAGTTTTTCCTACCCCTCCTTTTATGGTCGCAAAAGAAATTGTGGTCACGTTTTACCCCTTATGATAGCCAATGACTCGTCCGGTTTGACACATCTCCCTACAGATATTTAGCATCGGCTGCATTGCTTTAGTGTCAGATGTGCGGCCAGAGAGGGAGTTTAGGGAGTTTTTCGGAGTTCTTCATAGATGAATTTTGATGCAAATAGCCATCATAGGCAATTTCAAAACCCTTCCACGCCGCTCACGGCTGAAACCGAGTGCCGACAGGTTTTGAATTTGACTCATCGGAGAAGTGCTTATTGGCTAGCCGCGGTCTTGGTTTTATTGTTGACTAGTGCTTATATCCGGCCACTTATTGGGAAGAGAAACGATTTTTCGTGCTCCCGATATATTGCAATCACTAGCCAGGCTTTACCTGGTGGGTTAAACGGAAATCGCGCGCCAGTGCGAGCTTTTTGCAAGAATGATGTTTGCCTACCTGTAACTTCTTCAACAGCTCGTTTCTCACTAGGAATGATGCGGGTTTTGCAAGTGCCCATTCCCATAAATGATCTCAATCGCGAAGACTGGGAAAGTCTTTCCGGCATCGGACCTAAAATTGCGGAAAAAATTATGGAAGCCCGTTACAACAAAGGGGGGTTTCGCTCGCTGGATGATCTTTCTGCAGTACCCGGGATTGGACCTGCACGTATGATGGTTTTGCAAGCTGCAATTAATGGAGTAAACAGATGCCCCCAGGGACAAGTTGCATGTCAATGACCAAGGTGTCATCAATACCGCTGAACCAAGTGTAATATGCGGCTTCTAGGAAGGAATGGTGCCAGTGCAAATTCTCTGCGAACAATGCAAAACTGCCTACGTACTCGACGATAAACTCATTCCCCCAAGCGGCGCTCCGGTGCAATGCACTCGTTGCGGTTTTGTGTTTACCGCCAAACCTAAAACCTCTGCTCATTCTGTGCCACCGCCACCTTCAGCTCTTCATCGGCCGAAAAGCACCCCGCCTAGCTCTTCGGCTACTATGATGTTCGGAGCACCACCAGATACTAACGTCGCGGCAGTTTCTCCTAACCAAACAATGATGTTTGGCAAAGCAGTGCCTCAACCCCCAACATCTAAGCCGCAGTATCGAACTAAGGTATTTGGGAACCCTCCTCCGGCGAGCGAACCTTCCATTGGAAATGAAGCCACCGCTATTCGTCCTAGCCCCAATCTTGCCTCTCCTATTCCTAGTTCTCCTAGTTCTCCTGGTTCAGAAGAAAAGCTGACCGAAGAGCCTTTGAAAACCGAACCTCCTTTTTCGGCGGCCGTCTTGGCCAAGGAAAAGCATGTTGGCTATAGTCCTTTTTTAGCAGCCCCCGCCAAAGATTGCGAAAACGCTCTTGAGCAAGCCCTTGAATCGTCTTTGCAGTCAGCAGGCACACAAACCAACCACCTTGATCCAGAGCGCGCAGAACCTAACATTGCTTCCAGCAATTCTCCTAGAGCCGCACAATCACCGTCAATTGCGCCACGCTTTTCGCGAGGGTCTTCTCCTTTGCCAATGCCGGAACGGGTAGGTGCACAAACCATGCAACTACAAGTTGCTCTGCGTCGAAGGCAACGACGTGGTCCAATAATTGCTGCCGTCATTGGAGGGATTGTGCTAGTGACCGCAGCAATAGGTATTTTCCTTAGCTTGCGTACTCCCTCGGCTGATAGTCGCTACGTCCAAGCAGATCTAAAGGCTTTAGAGCTTCTTAAATTGGATGATTCCGCGTCACTAACTCAAGCAATTGACTACTGGAAAAAGCTAGAACCCAGAGACCCTGAATATGTTCCTTTTCAAACTAATCAGGCAATGGCTCATGCTCTGTTGGCCTACGATATTCGCAACGAAATCGATCGCATTAATGAGCACCGACTAATCACTCTTCAGGAGAAAAAACTTCTGGAGGAAAAAAAAGAGCCAAATGATTGGCGAGCGAGGGCTAATACTCTCGGAGCGCAATATGTTGCAGATATCAATCGGGTCAATGCTTTGAGTAAAGAGGCAGAAATCCACGATGAACAAATAAGTAAAATTCTTCAAAAAACCAAACAATTAGTCCAAAATTTGGGGGTTGCAGGAGATACCGGCACTTGGTATCGAGCAGCCGCTATTTACTACACTTCTCGGGGAAGTGCCGAACAATACAAAAATTTTGTGGAACCATATAAAAAGTTTGCTGATAGGCGTGAAACGCTCAATGACCCTTCCCGAGCATTTGCTGATTTGGCTATGGCATTGTACTACTCAGGTTCTCGCAGCGAACCCGATTGGCAAAAAAAAGGAATAGCCGCCGCACTTGACGCTTTAAGAAAAGATCCCAAGCTTTTGCGAGCGCAGTTTGTTTTGGCGAAAATATACTTTTCGAATAAAGAATATGCCCAAGCCAAAGAAACCATTAAACAGCTATTGGAGCGCAATCCAAAACACAGCGCCGCAAAAAAACTTATGGAAGAAGTGGAGAATGCTGCTAATAAGCCATAAATAATTGCAAACGACGGTAAACACATCAACAGTGGAAATATTTTCCTCACTCGATCCATTTTTATTCTGCAGCAGGCGAATGTATTATTCTAATTGCAACTGCTAAGAACCTCACTTCTCCATGGTGACGGAATCGATCCCCCGTTCTTTGTTGAGCGTAAGGCCGCAGGTCTGAGATTAGGGAAGCTTCGTCCGAAAAGAGCCATTTTTCCCCATTTTGGGAGCACTCTTCCCATGAGTCTAATTATTGCATTTACAGCAAGACCAAGGAGGATTTATGTCAATTTTACTATGGACCCCCATAATATTACTAGTGCATACCTATTTTATTTATCCACTGAGTCTTTGGGCATGGGACAGCATAAAACAAGCGATTCGTACTTATTCATACCTTGCACATGGAAAAGAGCGACGCAAGTCGTGGAATACAGAGTTTTTACCTCAGGTGACACTTATAATTGCCGCTTATAACGAGGAAGAATGCATTGTCGAAAAATTAAGTAATAGTCTGACCATTCAATATCCCGATTTAGAAATCATCGTTGGAAGTGATGGTTCAACCGACGCTACCGATTCTCTAGTTACTCGCAACAATGATTCCAAAATCATCCTCTCTTCAGGAACACGCGGTGGAAAATCAGCGGTCTTAAATCGTTGCATTGCCATGGCTCAAGGAGAAATTGTAGTCTTAACCGACGCCAATACTTCCATCGACCCTCAGGCGGTACGTAGGTTGGTTCGCCATTTTGCGAATCCCCAGGTTGGTGCGGTTTGCGGTCATTTAAAGCTATACAATCCCACGCTTCCCGATTACGAAGAAAGTGCATATTGGTCTTACGAAAGCTTGCTGAAGCACTACGAAAGCCAAAGCGGCGTAGTTATGGGTGCAAACGGGGGACTCTATGCTATCCGGCGCTCACTCTATAATCATTTACCTACTGACACTATTATCGATGATTTCACTGTACCAGCACGTATTCTTCTTGCTGGATATAAAGTCCGTTTCGAACCCGAGGCTCTAGCTTACGAAAAGACTACCGAAAACTATGAACACGAGTTTTCGAGAAAATCACGAATCTCGGCTGGAAATTTCCAAGCCCTAACTCGCATGCCAAAACTGCTGTTTTTTTTGGAAAACCCGTTAGCATCCTATGCATTTTGGTCGCACAAATTTTTGCGATGGCTAGCGCCATTTTTTATGCTCATGGCACTTATTTCGAATATCTTTCTATTAAGTATTCCAGGAGTAATATATCCAATATTATTAATCTGCCAGGTTTCTTTTTATACACTCGCAGGAATAAGTCGCATATACGGCCTTCCCAGAATAGTTCAAACTGCGGCTTCCGCTGCCTACTATTTTGTTTACATGAACCTGGCTTTAGCAGTTGGATTCTGGAAATTCATACGAAATCAACAAAAAGCTGCATGGGAACGTACTTCTCGTTAATAGCTTTACACGATTGAGGCAATTGCAAAACCCCAATTTTTCCGCTTTGGGCAAGCATAGCTCGCCGTCGCTCTACTCGGGGCTCTCGCCCCAAACCCCATTTGCTGGCGGGTTTGCAATTGGCTAGATTATCAGCTTTGCCGCTCTAGCTCACACAGCCTGATAACCGTGCAATCAGATTCCTTAAGACCATGCCTCTCAAAAAAAGAACGGCGTAGGTTCTGAGCGCTTTGAGCATTAAGTTCCACCCGTTTGACCGCCAAAGATTTAGCACGCGCCAATCCAGCTTCCAAAAGCTTGCTTCCTACTCCTTTGTTACGCCACTCTGGAGTCACCACTAATTCGTCAATGGTAGCAATACGTCCTCGTAGACATAATTGCGGCCTATACGACAAGCTCAGTAGCCCTACCGGACGATCTAAGTGGTCCACAGCCACCAGGACTTCAATTTCTGGATGATTAAGCACCCAGAACACAGTATTAGTATCGGCGGCGTCACGATACCCTAGCTCCCTTAACAAAGCAGCTAACCAATCGCGATCACCTCGACGTGCTTTTCTTAGTTTTATCTCCGCAGGCAAATTCGACACCTTTCTTTCGTTTTTTTTTGGTATCTTGATCTCGATTTCTCAAGAGGCAAAATTTCTTCCACCCCGTACCTTATGCATATCAAGCTTTTATTTTCTACTCCAGACGGCACAGTTTTAGAGCATCCTTATCTGCACGCCCTAGTTCGTTCCGAAGACGACATCATTATCCCCCACGAGCGCCCGCAAATAGTTCCTGCGCATTGCCAATTAGTATCTTTGCCCGGCAGAAAGCCGCTGGGATGGGATCCCTCCACCAAACAGGTGGAAATCTTGGAAACAATGCTTGTTGAGGGCAACATAATACGTCCCCAGGCAGTGGCTGCTACCCTTCCCCCGGGATACACTCGCACTTTTCTTCCTGCTTCAAATCAAGGCAATTTTCCTCCTTTGTCTCAATGGGCTTATACGGCAGTTGGCTGGTCTCCTGCCCTTCGGCAACATGTTTTCTGGGCAATGCGCACCGATCCCAGAAACCACTGGAATCCCGATCGTTTTTCCACTCCAAAACTTCCTTCACTAGTAAAGGCTCGTCTTTCTCAGCTCCCGGACAATCGTCTTTTACAGCAGCTACGCAAATGTGCTTTGCAGTACTGCTGCTTTACCGCGCAGAATATTTTTTACCTGCGAGACGAAGGGGGACTTCCGTCTTCCACCGGATGCAATGCTCAGTGCCTGGGATGCATAAGCCATACGCAACCAGGAGGCTCGGTTTCTTCCATGGAAAGATTGACTGAGGCTCCTAACTCCCAAGAGATTGCCGAGGTAGGGGCGCATCATTTAGCACATGCCCGAGGCCGGATAATGGTAAGCTATGGTCAAGGCTGCGAAGGGGAGCCTCTTACCCGAGCTCACACTTTAATACAAGCAACTCGTTTAATGCGCCAGCGCACTTCTCGCGGTACTATTCATATAAATACTAATGCTAGCTTGCCATATGCCTTAGAGGAGCTTCTTGGCGCCGGAGTAGAGTCTATTCGTGTAAGCCTGAATTCGGCTCATCCTGAGCTTTATCATGCTTATTATCGACCAACCAGTTACACGTTTTCCGACGTAGAGACTTCTCTGCAACTGGCTCAAAAGAACCGGGCCTTTATTGCTTTGAACCTTTTGACGTTTCCCGGCGTAACCGACCGAGCAGGCGAGGTGGCAGCATTAATTGACTTAATTAAGCGATACCAAATTCACCAATTGCAAACCCGTTCGCTTTGTATCGACATCGATTCATATACTTCTTTGGCTAAAAATTGCAGCGCTCAAGGCAGTCCAATGGGAATTCGCAATATGATCCAATTGATAAAAAGAAGAATACCATCAATCAGAATAGGGAATTTTTCTCTGGCTGCTAATGAACGTGACTAAAACTATACATGGTGACTTGAGCTTTTTTACAAACTCATTAGTGAGTATGCTCGCATTCATGAAAGCGCTTACTTTCAATTTGTAAGGTACTATGTTCTATTCCAAAACATTCGCGCATTTTCAGGCGTGCTTCTTCTAGTATTAAATCATTATTGGTCATAGAATCGGAACAAACTAAATGCGCTGAAAGAGAATAAAGCCCATGCGATATTGACCAAACATGTAAATCATGTACTTCGCTAACTCCCAAAACGCTCCCTAGTTCTTTTTGTACATCATCCAGGCGAATATGGCGAGGAACTGATTCGATGAGAACATGCACTGCTTCGCGAATTAGCGCGATGGCTCCTACCACAATAATTATAACAATACCCAAAGAAATCAGTGGATCGAACAAGGTATAACCAGTAATCCAGACTACTACCGCCGCCGCAACCACTCCCAGTGAAGCAAAAGCATCACTAGCTACATGAAGAAATGCAGCTCTTACATTAATACTTCGCGATTTCGACAATAATACCATTCCGACTATATTCACCAGCAACCCTACCAAGGCCACGCCAAGCATTAGCCCCGCCCTGATTGGTTCGGGGTGCATGATTCTTTTCCAAGCTTCTAGCCCAATAAAACCGGCAATTCCTAACAGAGCTATTCCATTGAGAAAAGCAGATAGAACTTCTACGCGCACAAACCCGAAGGTCCTTTGCAAATCTGCCGGACGCGAAGCAAACCATTGCGCCAAAATGGCCACTAGCAGGGCGGCGGCATCAGTTAGCATGTGACCAGCATCGGAGACCAGCGCTAACGATCCGGAAACCCAACCCCCTACCGCTTCCAGCACCATCATGCTAGAGGTAAGCGCAAATGTTGCCCATAGACGCCGACGGTCACGTTTTCTTTCACTTCCACGAGGAGAAAAATGGCAATGAACGGCATTCAATGTTTTCTCACTTGTATCATTTTGGGGCGACGAGTCAGCCTAACAAACAGGTCCTCTATTTTAGCTTTGGCTTTGGCGGGAAAAGACTCCCTTCCTGCAATATGGGGAACGCAAACTCCTTTTACCGCATTAATAAGCGCCAGGGGAATTGTTTCTTCCACTCCCATTGTTGCTTCTTTCCACAACAAATTATCCTTAATAGCTTGCTCAGATACCGAGGCTACCCGCGGAAGCTTTTCTGGGGCTAAAATGTAACAATCTCCATCCCATCCCACCAAAGACGCGCTACAACTTTCCCAAATTTCTTTTCCTTGGCTGCAAGTAAGAAGAGTCGCCATGCCGGAAACACGCATTTCATCATAAGCACATGGAGAACTTGGTTTGGGAAACCATCCGCTGCTTTTCCCCCAGAAAGGTGAAACTCGGTAGCGAACAGGCATGCCGTCAAATAGTTGCGAAGAAGAACGAGTCACAATTTCTATTTGGTTTTCATTAATTGTGGCGCGATAGACTCCCGGTAATGCCTGAGAGCAAAATTGTTGGAAAGCTTGCCGAACTTCCGGCGTCTCCGATTTTAAACGCCATAGATGATAATCGTACAAAACCACGCCGGCCTCGTTCACTATAAAACTGGTACCTCGCATTACTCTCCTAGCAAAACCGCTATTTCACGGCCTATATTGGCCCCCGGCAGTTTCTAAACAGATTAATTGGTCTTCACCTGGAGAACTCTACATCATGATTCCTCGTTATAGTCGCCCTAAAATGAGTGCCCTTTGGTCCCCAGAAGCTCGGCTTGACCGCTGGCAAGCTATCGAGATTTACGCCCTAGAAGCAATGGTGGAGCTTGGTTTGGCACCTGCTCAGGCGCTGACTGAATGCAATACCCACCTTAAGCCCTTCACAGGGCAAGACGTCGCTCGGGTAGAAGAGATTGAAAAAACCACTCGCCACGACGTTATTGCGTTTCTCACTTTTCTGGAAGAACGAGCAGGTTCCTCCGCCCGCTGGCTACACTTGGGTATGACTTCTTCCGACGTACTGGACACTTCTTTGGCCATGCTGCTTAAAGATGCCGCTGATATTCTTCTGGAAGGTCTCGAATTATCTATGAAGGCGGTGGAACAGCGAGCTTTCGAGCATCAAAAGACGCCCATGATTGGCCGTTCTCATGGAATCCACGCTGAACCCATTACATTCGGGTTGAAATTGGCCATTTGGTACGACGAACTCGCCAGACATCGTGACCGTCTGAAGAGCGCTCGAACCCGCATTGCAGTAGGAAAAATTTCTGGAGCTGTTGGTACTTTTGCGCACCTTCCTCCGCAAGTAGAAAAACATGTCTGTCAGCGTGCTGGTCTTGAGCCAGCGCCAGCTTCC
The DNA here is from genome assembly GCA_050288705.1 of Myxococcales bacterium. Taxonomy (GTDB): domain Bacteria; phylum Myxococcota; class Myxococcia; order Myxococcales; family UBA5297; genus JBNKEI01. The sequence goes on along the minus strand of JBNKEI010000191.1, from coordinate 41,957 downwards.
AGCCAGATAATACAAAGAGATCGCCATGCTGAGTTTTTCTCGGTTTTAGCGCAAATCGGCTCCTCGCTAGAAAAATTTTCGGTGGAGATTCGCCATTTGCAAAGAACCGAAGTTCGTGAGGCTGAAGAGCCCTTTGGAAAGGGGCAAAAAGGCTCTTCAGCAATGCCTCACAAGCGCAATCCTATTCTCACTGAAAACATGTCCGGCCTAGCTCGACTTATGCGCGGATGGGCGCTAGCCGCCATGGAAAATGTGCCTTTGTGGCACGAGCGGGACATCAGTCACTCTTCGGTTGAGCGGGTGATTGCTCCTGACGCCACGGTGACACTCGATTTTATGCTCGACCGTTTTACAAATCTTATTGCCGACTTGCGCGTCTACCCCCAAAGAATGCAAGAGAATTTAGATGCTCTGGGCGGGCTTGTTCATTCCCAAAGCGTTCTTCTTGCCCTTACTCGTCGAGGAATTGACCGTCAAAATGCCTATGTAATTGTGCAGCGCAATGCAATGCGCTTTTGGGAAGAAAAAGTCCCTTTCCTTGATTCTCTTCTGGAAGACGCTGAGTTGGCGCAACTCATGCCGAGCGAGGAAATACGTGCTTGTTTTGATCTGTCCAAACATTACGCTCATGCGGAAGAAATTTTCGCCCGGGTTTTCGGGCACTCTTCGTAGCTATCCGCGAAATAATTAATTCGGTTCTTGACTTGGCGACCAGCTTCAACGATATGTTCGCCAATTCATGAATTGTCTGGATGCGTAGCTCAGTTGGATAGAGCGTTGGCCTCCGAAGCCAAAGGTCGTGGGTTCGAATCCCGCCGCGTCCGCTATTTACAAAAGACAGATGACCAGGACAGAGGCCCAAACCCGCGCTGAACTGATTGATAGCCAGCTCGCCCAGTCAGGCTGGAACGTCAAAGACCCCACTCAGGTCATCGAAGAGTTCGACATCCTGACGCCGTTTCCCCTGGGTGTTGCCAAACCGCGCACCCCTTACGAAGGTCATCAATTCAGCGACTATGTGTTGCTCGGCAAGGACCGCAAGCCCCTGGCCGTGGTCGAAGCGAAGAAAACGAGCAAGGACGCTGCACTGGGTCGCGAGCAGGCCAAACAATACTGCTACAACATCCAGCAACAACTGGGTGGCGAGCTGCCGTTCTGCTTCTACACCAACGGTCACGAGATCTATTTCTGGGATCTGGACAACTACCCGCCGCGCAAGATCGTCGGCTTCCCGACCCGTGATGACCTTGAGCGGTTTCAATATGTCCGCCGCAACCGTAAGCCCCTGACCCAGGAGCTGATCAATACATCCATCGCGGGCCGCGACTATCAGATCCGCGCCATTCGCGCCGTGCTGGAAGGTATCGAACAAAAAAAGCGCGACTTCCTTTTGGTCATGGCCACCGGCACCGGCAAGACCCGCACCTGTATCGCCATGGTCGATGCCTTGATGCGTGCCGGTCACGCCGAAAAGGTCCTGTTTCTGGTTGATCGCATCGCGCTGCGAGAACAGGCACTGGCCGCCTTCAAGGAGCACCTGCCTCACGAGCCTCGCTGGCCTAATGTAGGCGAGAAGCTCATCGCCAAGGACCGCCGCATCTATGTCTCGACCTATCCCGCCATGCTCAACATCATACGGGAAGAGCTGCAGCAGTTGTCGCCGCACTTTTTCGATTTCATCGTGGTCGATGAAAGCCACCGCTCCATTTACAATACCTATGGTGAAGTCCTGGGCTACTTCAAGACCCTCACCCTGGGCCTCACCGCCACGCCCACCGATATCATCGACCACAATACCTTTCAGCTTTTCCACTGTTCCTCGAAGGCTGCCAGCAGGCCGGTTTATTAGAGGCTATAGCAAAGGTGGAAGCCTCCTTATTTGACATCGCCGCTCCGTCATTCCCGCGAAAGCGGGAATGACGGAGGGCGTGGTGCCGGATATGGGGATACGCCCTAGTCTATCGCCTTCCTGGGTGACTAAATTTGTAGAGTGGACTACAGGTTAGGATACATAGCCCAATGTCTTTCTGGCGGCTGGACTACTAGTCATACATGCCGAATAATCAATGCCACTCCCCGACGCCTAGAAGAACTAGTTGCCAAAAATCTTAGCGATTTAGAAAAAATTTTGACGTTTAATGAATCCCAGCAAATTTTCCTGTTTCGTATTGGGTCTTCACTAGTGCCTTTTGCTTCGCATCCAGTAAATCATTTGTCCTGGTGGAATACTTTTAAGAAAGATTTTGCTGCTATAGGAAATATTGCTAGGCGTTCTGGCCAGAGACTTTCGCTACACCCCTCTCCGGCCGCGGCTTCGCTTTCCTCCTATAAAGAAAACGTACAAAAAGCTGCCTTGGCAGAGCTTAGGTATTCTTCGCGAGTTTTAGACCTACTTGGACAAGACTTACAAGCCAGAGTAGTTGTACATTTAGGGGGTGCCCAGCCATCTAAACAAGTCGCCTTGGAAAACGCCCATCGGTTTTTGGAAGGCCTGCCGTTCGAGATAAGCAGACGGTTGGCACTAGAAAACGATGATCGCGTTTGGACGGCTCGCGAGGTGCTTTCCTTAGCCAAAAATCATGGTTTACCCTTGGTTGCCGATTCCTTGCATAACCAAGTGCTTCCATCTAGTCCACAGCTCTCTCTTACCGAGTTAATTCATCTGGCTTCTCAAACCTGGAGCGATTTGGGATTACGCCCCAAATATCATTTAGCTAGCCAACAACCGGCAACCAAGCCCGGCACTCATGCACCATGGGTAGCTTTGCAAGATGCTCAGGATACAATTGCCGCTCTCGATTGTCCGGCGGATTTAATTTTAGAAGCCAAAGAAAAAGACCGCGCTCTGTTTGCTCTTCGGCGAGCGCTTGGATAATTCTTATTCACTAGGCATGAGACTCGCTAGAAAGTGTTTTGATTATTGATGTTCTATATATAACCTGCTTGCTTGGCTATAGCGATGAGTTCGGGATTCATCTTGAGCCTTTGGGAAGCCAAACGCAGGGTCCTTCCATCCTTTTTGATCGCCGCAAGGACGACCTCCTCGTCGTCTTTTAATACCGGAGAAGCATATGAAAAGGCTCCTCCATTATTTTCGATTGCGGCAAGGACGACCTCTTTGTCGTTTCTTAGTCTCTGGGAGGCATCTAAAAGAGCACTTCCACTACTTTTGACCGCGGCAAGGACGACCTCTTTGTCGTCTTTCAGTCTTGGGGAAGCGAAGACTAGACCAATTGCTTGTTTTTTGACCGCAGCAAGAATGACCTCTTTGTCGTCCCTCAGTCTCACGGAAGCAGAATTGAGGCCATAAGGGTGCTTTTGGACAAAAGCAAGTACAACTTCTTTGTCGTTTTTCAACCTCGGGGAAACGTAAGTTAGACAAGTTCCTTGTTTTTTGGCCACGGCCAAAGCGACTTCTTTATCGTCCTTCAATCTTTTGGAGGCATACTTGAAGACATTGCCGTTTTTCTCAATGGCAGCAAGAAGAAATTCTCGATCGTCTCTGAGCTTTGGATCGACATACTGGATTGTATCAATGCTCTTTTGAAGACCAGCGAAAATAACGTCTCTGTCTTTTTTTAGCTTATCGGAGGCGTATTTGAATACTGCCGATCTTTTCTTTAGGCTTGCAATAATAACTCGACGATTATCTCTATACTTGTTGACTTCTCCTTGCATTTCGAGCTTTCGAGCGCGGACGATGGAAGAAATCGCATTACGCTCAGAAAGTTTGTAGAGGTTCTTCCACCGTTGCTGTGTATTACTCTGTCCAGATCTCAACGGTCGGTTCTTATCAGTATTCGATGTTGTCCCAAAGTCCCGTTCAAAGAAGCTCTTCCATCGAAATGGTTCTTCGGCAGTCTCTCTCCAACTCTTACTCACTTGACTTAGCTTGCAGACTTCCTCAAGGGGAAGATGATCAAAGACCAAGGCCCTCAGCGTCGAATCATCGAGGAGCTTAGAGAGAGGAGGCGATGCCGGCTCCTTGTTTTTTTGCCTCTTGCTTTTAGTGTCGGAGGTGGACCCAGCAACTACCTCTGAATCCAAATTTGAGGGCATATTGGGCGAACGCTCGAGGACGAGGGGTAAGCGACTCGCAGAAGAAACATGAAGATCAGGGGGGACACGCATTGGAAATTTCTCGACTTTCTACATAGCCAAAGAGCGTATGCTTGCGCTTGAGTAAAAACCACGGTCAGCATTTTACTTGGGTTCACATAGAATTTGCGGGAAAAAGCGAGGCGAGCGCTTGCGCCCCAAATATCATTTAGCTAGTCAACAACCTGCAACGCGCCGGCACTCATGCACCATTGGAAGCTTTGACTGTCTCATCAAACGTAATTACCAAAAGTGCGGCGGGGGCGCGTGGGGCGAGACAAGCGAGGTGCCGGACTTCCGGCTATGACGTTGGAGAACGATCTTTAGGAGGTGGCACAATCGGAAGCCAGACAGTAAAGCACGAGCCCTTGCCTTCAACAGATTTCACGGCGATGTGACCACCACGTGCATCGACGATACGACGGACAGTTGCCAGTCCGATTCCAGTGCCTGCAACTCGAACGCCCTCGATTCGGAAGAAAGGCTCAAAGATTTTCTGCAGGGCGTCTTTGGGAATGCCTGGACCGGTATCCGCAACTTCGATGCGGCATGAGGCATCTTCAATGTGTGCTGAAATGCATACCCGCTTCTCGGATTGCCCTTCCAAATACTTGACGGAATTCCCGTATATGTTTGCAAGAACGACATGTAGCAGTCCCGGATTGCAATGCACCACTACTTCCGGTAGCTCACCGACCTCAACCGTGACACCGATCCGCGCCGCCATCGGCGCTGATTCCTCTACCACATTCTTTACGGCAAGCCGTAGCATTCCCGACTCGCTAGCCTCAACCTGTTTGGACGCTCGTGAGAATGCGAGCAACGCATCAATTACCGCGATTGCTCTCGTTGAGTAGCTTTCGGTACGGTCCGCAACCTCCAAAACGCGCGCAGAGTCCGTAGCCGTGCGCCGGAGCAATGAAGGCGCCATCAGTATTGGCCCAATTGCATTCCTCAGGTCATGAGCCGCCCTGCCCGCAAATGCGTCAAGATCAGAGTTGGCGGCTTCGAGCCGAGCATTGGTTTCGACTAGGCGAAGAGCCTGTCGGTCGAGTTTTTTGAACACAACCGTCCAGATGACAAGCATCGCTGTAACGAAGACCGCACCTACCAATAACGCAAGCATACGAGCGACAGAGGCAGCCTGCCGAGCAGCCTTCAATGTCTCGAGCATTTTCTGCCGATGCATCTGCGCCATATCGTCGAGAGCATCGTGAACTTTGACAGTCAGAACTGCTTTCTGGGTAAGAACATCCTGGGCTCTGGAGGTCTGCCCTTTTTGAACATAGAACGCTCCCGCCATATATGAACGTCGAAGCTGCAGAATGTCAAATTTCAGCGTCTCCCATCTTCGCCTCTCCGGTGAATCCAGGTAGTTAAGTTTAGCATCGATCTCATTAATATCGTTCTGAAGAGCCGAGTCAATCTGCGAAATTCTTTCTGAGCGCTCACTAAACTTCTGGGGCGCCTCTTCGAGACCAAGCGCGACGTGGGCACGTAAACGGGCAAGCTCTTCACCAGTATCTCCGAGGTAATAGGTGATCTGTTGTCCTTCTGCGGCGAGCACCATCGCCATCTGCTGGGCTTGCCAAAGCTTGACTATGATGAGAGTCATGCTCACTAATGCCAGTCCAAGCGTAAGGCAGAACCCTAGCACCAGTGTTCTCATGCTGAGGGCTTCACTTGCATACTCATTATCCCCTCAACTAGGGTGCCACTGCCAGGTCCCCTCTCATTTTCACTCCGTTTTTTTTGCCTACTGTTGGTCTATTAAGACATCCGGCCGCAACGGTTCCGAAGGTATTTTCGACACCATAGTAAGCTTAACAACCTGCTCCTTCTCTAGCTCGCCGCCCCACACCGAGAGTTGCCTGCCCCCTAGTTGTTTTCTTGAGGACGCAATATCCCGAGAAGAAACGAGCAATCAATGGCTTGCTAACCAGGCAGTGTAACTCGACAGGCAAAAATGTGGCCCTTTGTCGCTGTTTTTCTTGCCAAGCAAAGGCTCCTCTATACCATTGGGGAATGAACAAACAAGCACTGGTTAATCAGCTAAGGCACAAACTACAAGAGACCACGCGGACGGCCCGGCGAGCCTCTCAAGACGCATCGCGTGAAGCTAGAGAAGGAGCAACTGCCGCTGAGCGTCGCGAGGACGCCAGAGTCGCACTGGAAAACAGCGGACTTGCGCGCGGTCAAGAACAACGAGCGAAACGAGCAATCCTCGATTTGGAAGCGCTCAAACAGTTCGAACCTGGGTCTTTTCCGCCCGATGCCAAAATAGGCCTTGGGGCCATTGTAGAGATTGAGGATGAAGAAGGAGGCCGAACTCTTTTTCTTGCTCCGATTGGCGCTGGCGAGCAATTAACCGTACCAGATGGCGACGGATTCCTTTCTGTAGTTACCCCCAATTCACCGGTTGGACGAGCGCTGCTGGGCAAACAAACAGGAGATACAGTTGATATACTTGTCGCCGGAGAGGTGCGCGAGCTGACTATCACTTACGTGGAATAGCTTGATTGCCTATCTACAATCATTTTCTAAAATATTTCTGTTCTCGGCTGGCGGTTCTCTCAGGAGAAACAATGAATACTAGCAATAAACAGCGCAATTTCGATCAGGAAGCAGCCAACTGGGATAAAGAACCACGCCGAGTAAAACTGGCGAATGATATTGCCAACGCCGTGTTGAGCGAAGTCGAGTTGACTAGAGAGATGAACGTACTTGATTTTGGTTGTGGCACGGGGCTGGTGACGCTCGGACTCAGTCCTTTTGTACGCTCAATCAAAGGTGTAGATAGTTCACCAGGTATGTTGGATGTTCTCAACGAAAAAGTTCGCCAGCAAGGCCTGATTAACGTAGAGACTCAGCAGGTTGATATCGAACAAGGCGACTTAATTGATGGTCAGTTTGATTTGATTGTCAGCAGCATGACGTTCCATCACCTCAAGCAAATAGATGTGGTGTTGAAGCATTTTTATCAGCTCTGCGCGCCAGGCGCACGTGTCTGCATTGCTGACCTCGATTCTGACAACGGTCTTTTTCACGAGGATAATAGCGGCGTATTCCACTTTGGATTCAATCGTCTTTGGTTCCGTAACGCTTTGCAAGAGGCAGGCTACTCCGATATTCGCGATATCACAGCTACCGAAGTTAGCAAGACCAGCAATGGAACTTTGCGAAGGTTCTCAATCTTTCTAATTTCCGGCACCATTCAGAAATAGCGTAGTTACCAAGCAAATGCTTCCCTGAATCGAAATACTATTTGCCAATTGCAAAACCAGCCGGTGGAAAGACACCTGGAATTTAATGGTTGCGGGGTTTCCCCAGAGATCACATTTTTAAGAAGGAATGTTGTTCTTCATGGATGCCTAGTAGGCAGTAACGAGCGTAGAGACGGTTAACGATTCTAGACGCGAGCGTAATCGCAATGGATTACTTAGAGCAAAAATCAAAAAATCCCAGGGATTTCTACCAAGTAATCGCCGATCATACCTACGACTGGGAGCTATGGTACTCTCCCGATGGGCAAATTCTTTACTCCTCTCCTTCTTGCGAAACAATCACCGGGTATTCCTCTACAGATCTCATTGATAATCCGGCAATCCTAACTCAAATGATAGTTGCCGAGGATCGCAAATTATTTGATGCACACCAAAAAGAATCACTATTAGGACATGCTCATAAATCACATGCCGAAATTGAGTTTGGGATTACACGGCTGGATGGAACCAAGCGCTGGCTTGGTCACGTTTGTGGCCCGGTTTTTGACAATTACGGTAATTATATTGGGGTCAGGGCGAGCAATCGAGACATTACCGATCGTAAGCTGATCGAAATCGAGCGAGCAGCCATGGCTAAGCAACTCGAAGAGAGAAATGCTGAATTAGAGAGATTCGCTTATACCATTTCTCACGATTTAAAAAGTCCTCTAATCACCATCAAAGGTTTTGCAGGATTAGCCGAAAGAGACGCCGAAAAAGGCAATGTATCGCAGCTAAAAAGCGACATTACGCGTGTTGCTAATGCTGCCGACAAAATGAAACAGATGCTTGATGATTTACTTGATCTTGGAAGAATTGGCCAGCATTCTATTAGTCGTGAAGAATTTCCTTTTTTGAAAGTGGTTGAAGAAGCACTTGATTTGCTTGCCGGCACTATAGCGCGAAACAATGTCATTATCGAAATCGAGCCCGAGTTACCTTCAGTCTTTGTTGATTATCGAAAATACGTGCAATTAATGGAAAATCTTATTGATAATGCTATTAATTTCATGGGGGGACAACCCCAACCCAAAATCAATATAGGTTGTTGGAAAAAAAATGAAGAGAGTATTTGTTTTGTCGCGGATAATGGTCAAGGTATCGCCCCGCAATACCACCAAAAAATATTCGGCCTATTCGATAAATTGGATCAAAAGAGCAAGGGCACGGGAATTGGGTTGGCAATTGTCAAACGAACTGTAGAAATTCACGGCGGTAGAATTTGGGTCGAGTCCGAAGGAATAGGCAAGGGTTCTCGTTTTTGTTTTGTTGTCCCTGCAAGAATGCCCCAGTAGCCCGGAAGGAGTTCCGGCATGAAAGAAGAATCAGCAGATATCGTTTTAGTTGAAGATAGCTTAGACCATGCGGAATTAGTTATTCGCGGTTTACAAGATCACCGAGTTTTCAATCCTGTGCGACATTTTATGGATGGCGAGGCGGCACTGGAGTATTTGTTTTCTGCGGAGACGCTAAAAGAAAGGAAGCAAAAGCCGGTGCTCATTCTTCTCGATTTGCGTATTCCCAAAGTTGATGGGCTGGAAGTTTTAAGTCAACTTAAAAGCAATGAACAAACCTCTAGTATTCCGGTAGTAGTACTCACTACTTCCGAGGCAGAAAAAGATCTAGCGACTGCCTACAAACACCACGCAAATAGCTACGTAGTCAAACCGGTGGATTTTGGGAAGTTCAACGAACTGATGGACGATCTGGGTTTTTATTGGTTAGTATGGAATCGACGAAGCACATAGAGAAAAAAGTGCACCTGAATGCTGGGCCTGCGGGTAAACCTGATAATAAACAAATATGTGTGCTCGTGGTGGAAGACGAAGAAGCGCACGCCGATTTAATAAAGCACGCATTCAGCGAAAGCGGTCCTCAGTTTCGACTGGTGATAGCGGATAGCATCTCCAAGGCTCGCAACTTACTGGCCAAATTTTCGCCCCAGCTTCTGATTACCGATCTGGTTCTTCCTGATGGCCGAGGGGTTGATTTAATTCCAGAAAAAGACCAGGCATGTTTTCCAATAATCGTAATGAGTGCCCACGGGGATGAAAAAATAGCAGTGGAAGCGATAAAGGGCGGCGCTATTGATTATGTTGTCAAATCAGAAGCGTCTTTTTCGTTTATGCCGCGCTTATCAGAGTTGGCTCTAAGAGAATGGGAGTGCCTAGTAGAACGTAAACGTGCAGAAAAAGAGCGGGAGGAACTGCTAATCCGAGAACAAACCGCCCGGTTAGAAGCAGAGCGTGCTTGCCGGGTCACTGATGAATTCTTGGCCATGTTGAGTCACGAATTACGAACTCCTTTAAATGCCGTTTTGGGATGGGCGGAATTGTTGCGTATTAAAGAGCGTTCCACCGAGTATTTACACCATGCATTGGATATTATTGAACGGAACGCCCGAACTCAGGCATCCCTGATAGACGATTTATTAGACATGTCGCGAATAATAGCCGGACGTATGCAAATAAACATACAGGAAGTTGACCTTGCTACGCTAGTCAAGTCCTCATTAGAATCGATAAGGCCATTAGCCAATACTAGGGAAGTGAATCTCGAACACGACATTAACCCCGAGCGAGTTATTTTCCATGGAGACCCTTTTCGACTACAACAAGTAATGTGCAACCTGCTTTCCAATGCCGTGAAATTCACTCCTTGCGGGGGGCGGGTTACTATTTCGTTACATTTTTTCGGTGCCCAAGCAGAAATTTTGGTCAAGGATACCGGGTTAGGGATAACTCCTGAATTTTTACCCCATCTTTTTGAAAGATTCCGACAGGCAGATATCTCGGCGACTCGTAAATATGGAGGACTTGGCTTAGGGCTGACCATTGTACGTCAGTTAGTGGAATTGCACGGGGGAGAAATTAGTGCTACCAGTCCTGGCATTAACAAAGGAGCAGTTTTCCGAATAGTTTTACCCCTTGAAGCTAATCCAGAATCTAGATCATCCGTTTCGAAAAAAACAACCAATTGCAAAACCCTCCGGCTAAAGGAATTGGGGCGACAGCGAGCTTTGCTCACCCAGACCAGAAAAGTGGAGCTTTGCAACCTCCAATACATAGACCTAAGGGAAGAACCAGAAACTAACCTCGCAGGCGTGAAGATTCTGATAGTGGATGATGAGCAGGACGCTCGAGATCTAATTCGCAATGCGCTGGAAGAGTATAATGCCGAAATTGATGACGCCAGCTCGGTCACTGAGGCACTTAAACTATTCGAGCAATACCAACCCGACATTTTGGTAAGTGACATTGCCATCCCGGAAGAGGACGGCTACGAACTTATTAGAAAAGTACGATCATTGCCTTCGGAACACGGAGGAAACGTTCCAGCAGTAGCGCTTACTGCTTTAGTTGGCGAGAAGGAACGTGTACGCGCGCTTGAGGAAGGGTTTCAGGTATTCGCCACCAAACCAGTCGAGCCAGCTAGGCTTGCCAAGCAGCTTGGGGATATTGTCAGACCCAAACACTAGAGCTGATATTTGTCAACTCGCACTACATTCTCGCCATTACATTCTTAAGTGCATTGCTTGCGGGTTATGTCCTACGCCATGGCAGTCGGCCGTCTAGTTCGATTTCCAATGCAAAGCTTAGGAATGTTCGAATCAGCACAATAACCGCCAGCACTATTGCTCTATTGAGAGTCGGAACCTCGCTCACCGTTCGAATTATGTCAGCAGCGACTAGAAACTCGAGTCCAAGTAGGATCGCCCGGCCAAGGTATTGGCGAAAGGAAAGATACATCGCAGAAGTACCCTGGCTTCGTTGACGCACGCTGATCACTGCCGCCGCAAGCGATCCCAGAAGCATGACCACGATACCTCCGGTCTCCATCAGTTGGGCAACAAGGCCAACGTAGTTGTGAAGTAACATAAATGAAAAATGGCAACGATGAGCAAAGGTTCAACTCTTACCCTGCTTACTCCAATAAGACGAACGAACAATTGAATAATTAAAATAAAAAAATCCCTATTAATGGAAAGCTAAATTGACAAAGAAGAAATTATAGGCTAATTACTAATTTCGTTACACGATACACTTGGGTCAACAATTACCAATATCGATGAACGAAAGACAATCTTAATATGGCGTCTTTCCTAAAAATATTCCCCAGCATAGAGCGCGTATACGACGAACTACATAGCTACTTGCAAACAAATTCCTCTCCGGTGGCTTTAGGAGGAGAAATGTTAACTTTTACTCAGTTGGTGGATTTGCTTTCACCAATTGCAGCTATGCAGCTCTTAGAAAAAAGAACCATCTTTTCCCGGTGCATCAACGAGACGGATCTTGGTCCTTTTGCTTTAGTACGCCACCGGCTTGGATTTCAGCAAACTGCGCAGCAAGCCCTTTCTCTTTTTAAAAGCAATCGCTTATCTCCCCGAGACTTGCAAAAAGCGGCAGCAGGTTTTCCGGCCGAGCGCATTGCTCGAGTGCAGGCATTAGCACGACTATATGCAGCATATGAACAGGCGCTAATTCGCCGAAAGTTAGCCGATTCTCATCGGGTTTGCGAATTGGCTATTTCCCGAGTTTCAGACCCACGCCAACCATTGCCGCCATTATTGGCCTATGCTCAAGGAATTATTTTTGAAGACATTTACGATTGGCCGCCTTTTCGATTAGAATTGGTATTTGCTTTAGCCCGTCGTTTCGATCGAGAAGGAACAGATCAAGTAGTTCATATTCATCTTCCTTACGAGTTTGATCGACCAGAGTTGATGGCTTATGTCCATTCAGCATGGGAAAGAATTTACCAACATGCTTCCTGCCTGCGGTCACTGGAAGTATTTCCAAAGAAATATGGAACGGAATCTTCTTTACCTACTAAACTGGCCAATGCGCTTTTTCGTCCATCTCTTCCGGTTTCTAAATCTCAGGAAAAGCCCTGGGAAAATCCCGCAGGAGTAATTCTTAGCGTTGCCACCAGCCAAGAAGAAGCAAAGGAAATCGCCCGCCGCATTCGCGATTATATCGCCTCGGGAGTTTCTCCCCGTTCACTAGCGGTGGCTACTCGCCATTTAGATGGAGAAGCAGATAGCATTTTCCAAGCCCTGCAATACTACGGAGTTCCAGCGCAGATTCGGCGTGGACCTCCTCTTTCGCGCACTCCTATTGCCCAGTTGGCGCCGTTGTTGGCCACCCTAAAGACCGATTATTTGCCGTTTTCTACCCTCCAAGCGTTGCTTTCGAGCGGCTATCCGCGGGAATTTGCCACTAGCGCTGCCAAAATTATTCGCGCTCTGCGCGAGACCAATCTAAGCTGCAACCGAGACACCCCGGACATCCAAGAACAAGCAAAACCGACCGGCGAACCTAGGAAACCGCCTAAGAATCCGGTCGTTGGCGCTTATCGCCGTGCCCTTTTGCCACGAGTGGGCCGCGATTCGCCGGAAATTTCTAGCCTGGCTTTGGCAGCCTTGGAATCAATTGAGAACGCCATTGAGCAATTGCCTTCCGGACCAGCTCCGGTTTCCATGCATGCACAAGGATTGCTCACTGCATTTGCCCGTTTAGGAATTATTGCTCCCCCACCAACTTCCCTAGAAAAGACATCGGAAGCCAAAGCAGCTCTGGCACCCCAGCGAGGAGTCCAGCAAGTAATCGAGGTCATTGAAAGCCTAGTACGCTCTTTTGCTTTAAGTGGCAGGGTTACCGAAGCAGTAGATGCCGCGACTTTTGCCTCTTGTTTGTCAAATGCGATTGGTGATTATTTTCTGCCCCCTACTGAAAACTGGTTGGAATCGGTACGAGTAATGGAAGTACGCGATCTGGTGGGAATTCAGGTAGACCATTTGTTTGTGGCCGGCTTGGTTGACGGTCGATTTCCCTCTTTCAATGAAAGCCCTACAGTATTCGATGAAAAGGATCAGGCGCTTCTCAATTCGATTCTAAAACGACAGGTTTTGGATATGCCGGCTATGGGCGGACAAAGCCCGCTTTCCGAGCGCCAAGCAGAGGAATCTCTGTTGTTCCACCTAGCTTTATGCAGCGCTCGGTCAAGCGTTACTCTTTGTTGGTCTCGTACTGATGCCCAAGGAAGACAAAACCTAGTATCGCGCTTCATTGAGGAAGTTCGCCGTATTCCCGGAGCCACTCTCCAAGAAAGCCGACCACGTAGCCTCATTCCCCGCGCCCAAGAAGCACGCCACCAATCAGAGTTATTAGCCCGCACTTCCCTGGAAAAAAATGCTGATCCCGCGTTCCGCGCTTCACTTTCCGATAACAGCTTCGATGCCCAGGCCACCTGGGAATTTTTTCGTGCCGCTGATCCGCGACGAATCCGCTCACTAGAGCAGCGTATTGCCACAGAAAAAGAGCGCTTCCAGTTTTTTGCCTCCGCCAACGGTCCGCCTGGACCCCATTGCGGAAACCTGAGCACCGCCATGGATGTTCTCGGGCCTCGCTTTGCTTTTGATTCTTGCCATCCTCTTTCACCCAAAAAGCTTTCAGAGTGGGGAACTTGCCGGTTCAAAGGATTTGTAGCGCAAGTTCTTGCTCCCGAAATCGAGCGCGAGACCACCAATGAACCCGATCCATCGACGCTTGGGGAATTAGTCCATCGAGCCTTACACGGTTTTTTTCAAAACCGTATTGCCACCAAACGCTTGCCGCTTTTGGCCAGCGAAGAAGAGTTTTCTCTTTTACAAGAGCAACTACACTTGGCTGCAACTTCTTTGGAAAAAGAACACCCAGTAGGGCATCCAGCATTATGGAACTTAGCACTGGAAGATGCGCGGCGATTACTCGCCCGAGTAGTAGAAAAAGAAGCTCTTTCTCCCCACTTTGAAAGAGTACGCCCTCAGCTATTAGAAGCTACTCTGGGAAAAGAACCTCTGCCTTTTCTATTAGTAGATGGGCCGGAAGGAGGCACTCCCCTTTGTGTTAGCGGGCGAGCCGATCGCATTGATTGCGGTCCCCATCTAGCAGTAGCAATTGATTACAAATTATCGCGAGCTGATGGCCTGCAAAAAAGGTTAAAAGAAAAATTTCTAAAATCGGAATTCCAGTTAGCTATTTATGCGGCTGCTCTCCATGCCGCTTGGAAACTACCAGTTGACGGCGCCTGGATAAGCTTAAGAGATGCTCAGCCCATTCGTTTGTCGCAAATTCTGTTGTCCCTAGGACTCGATCCTCAAGATGCTTTAGCAGTAGGCCCCCGCGCTTGGGAAGCTGCTCGAGAACGGCCGGAAACCCCCACTCTGGGAAAAGCTATTTGGGAAATAGCGCAAGACATTCGCCAAGGCTTTTATCCCATAAGACCATTGAACTGCGATCAGTGTGGATATGGAGCGATTTGCCGTATATCATCGGCGTTTATTTTGCCGGGAAAGGAATCATCTCATTGAACCCGTTATCATATAGCACCCGCTCTCAACGAACCAATAACCAAGCTAAATCAAAGCCGACTAGTTCAGCGTCTTCTCGACAGGAAAACGTTTCTCTACCTGCTAATACACTTAAGAATCAACCATCCCACCGCCGACTTCACCTCCCATCTGGCTATGGATCGAGAGATGCAGCTAGCCGCCTATCCGCTCACCAACCAACTAAAGCAATCAAAGCAAGCTCGTCGCATCAAAGTATATTTGAGAAGTATCAGTCCCAGCGTAGTTCTTCAGGAAAAAAGATCACTAGCGGAACTATGATACCCGTTTCCCGATCACGTTCGGGCTCATTTTTAGACCTACCTCACTTACCTTCGCGCACTGATTCTGAAATTGTTGCCGGCATGCATAAATATACTGATTGGCGAGAGTACAGAAGAGCGCTCGATAATTATGAATTGAGACAAGAGGAACTCTCATTAGCATTCGAAAATAACGAAATTACGCTGGAAGAATACCAGTTATTTTCTGCCAACGATCAAAAGCCAACCTATATTGGAAAAAAAATAGACCAAGAAGCCGCTTTTCGCCGTATATTTGGTTTTTAAACAGAAGAAATTGCGAGTTATTTTACCACATTAATCGGCCTACCAGCCAAAAAATGTTTTAAATTGAGCGCCGCTATTTCTATCAATCGCTTACGAGTTTCTTGTGGCGCCCAAGCAATATGCGGAGTTATAATACAATTACGCGCCTCAAACAAAGGATTGTTAAACTCGGGCGGCTCACTACTTAATACGTCCACAGCCGCCCCGGCGATTTTTTTGCTATTAAGCGACTCAGCAAGGTCTTTTTCCACAACAATAGGACCTCGAGCGGTATTTATAAGAAAAGCAGTCGGTTTCATTAATTCCAGATTTTCTTTATGAATCATACCCCGAGTCATCTCCGTAAGCGGGCAATGCAAGCTCACTACATCTGCGTTAATTAATAATTCTTCCAACTGAACGAATCTAATGCCTTCTGCTTCCATGCTTCGATCAGGTCGCGGCGTACAGGCAATAACTTTCATCCCGAAGGCCTGAGCAATTTTTGCAGTTGCTTTTCCTATACTTCCCAGTCCTATAACCCCAAATGTTTTACCACTAATCTCTATGAGAGGATAATTCCAAAAGCAAAAATCTTTGGAGCTGCTCCATTGACCTTGTTTTACTGCCTGATGATGATCACCTACGCGATTACACAACTCTAACAGCAGCGCAAAAACCATTTGCGCGACTGATTGCGTGCTATAATCGGGAATATTGGTCACGCAGATTCCTAAGTCTCGGGCGACTTGCGTATCAACCACATTATAACCGGTCGCCAATACTCCAATAAACTTGAGTTCGGAGAGCCGAACAAGAACTTCTTTGGTTAGAAGTACCTTGTTAGTGTAAATTGCCTTAGCGCCTTGGGCTCTATTTACGACTTGTGTGGCAGGCGTGCGATCGTATACCTCTAATTCCCCCAAATCTTGTATGCTTTCCCAGGAAAGATCGCCAGGGTTTACCGCGTGTCCATCTAATATAACAATTTTAGTCATAACATCTCCCACCACGTATCGCTTTCAGGCATGCAGATGACAAGATTTTTAAAGGCCAACAGTTCGTTGGCCAATTGATTGGTTATTTCTCAATCCGTTCTTATAACGAAAATCCAATTCCAGCCATTAGCCCAGAAACGCCTAGTTCCGCACGAAACGCCATGCTTTCATTAAATTGGTATAGGATTCCGGAAGAAAGCCCCCAATGAATAGCGCTTAAATCAAGGTCATCATGATATTTTGAATAGGAAAGATAGGAAAATCTAAGTCCCAAAGAAGCTTTACCATAGGCAGAAAACTTGGGGGTTAGATGAAATGTCCATCTTCCTTCTACTGGAAAAACAAAACCGTAGTAATTCCAGTCCAGCCACCTAGAATAATAGACATCTGCACCAAACTCTAGTTCTACCGAATCGTTAAGCCGGGGAATAAAACCATTATGAACAATGGGTATAGCGTAACGACCGGCAACACCAAATCCCAGCCCGTACCACCAGGGAATAAAGGCGAATGCAGAAATCATGTGTTGGCGGTTTTTTGGTGAATTGTCCAAAAGACCATCTGCCTTTTTGAAGGCATTTTCGGCATTTGCATGATTTGTAAATCCGCCGATCGTAATACAAGACAACAAGATCACTAACATCAATTTTCGTTTCACACTTTGCTCCTCTGCTCAATTGGTGAGCGGTGCTCGTAAAGTTTACGCTGCTTTCTACCACACATATTACCCCAAGACCTGCATCGAACTTATAGTCTTGCTTATGACACCTTCGCAAGATAACTTCGGCAGTTCGTTGCCAAACCCTCAGCATCATCTACGATGGTTTTAACTACGAGCCTTGTTGTGCTCTACCAGAAGATGGGCGACGATACCAGGCGCTGGAAGGAGAACTGGATGTGACCCCTACCCCTTCAACTTTTCACCGAGGCGTATCGCGCAATGTGTTTGTTGCCCATGAACGGACAAGCATCGTGGCTAAGCAAGCCATTGAAGGCCCGCCTGGAACTGCAAAGGAATAACTATATGGGAAATACAATAGGAAAAACAGGAACAAGTAGATCAGATTTTTATAACAACTTCAATATAAAACCGCTAAAAAAAGATATTGCCGCTTTTATTCAGAATTATGTTGCTCTTCAGAACAAAATGCCAAGCGAAGAAAATACATTTATTTATGCTGATCAGCGATTACGAAATCTGCCTTTGACTGATTCCACAAAGTGCCAATTACTTTCAGAAGCCCAAAAAATTTTAAAAAGTAGTTCACTTGCGCCCGCAGATCATGGCGCCGCGTTAACGATAAATATCCCAGACAAAAAGCCAAAAATCTGGTTGGTTCCTGGCACGCCTCCGCGGCATGGCGATTCCAGAAGCCTGTTTCGCGTTACAGATGAATTAATGGGGCGTGGACTAACCGCGGATATTTGGTCTGCAAAATTACTAAAATCCGAAACAAACGGGGAGTCAGTAGTAAAAACTAACAGCGCAAGGCCTACGGGTTTTCAAGATCTAGTAGGTGAACGAAATGCTTTACGAGGTTGGAAAGACATTAATAATGAAAATTTAATTACCTATCATGGAAGTTATATAAATGGAAAAAAAGTTTATCTCGCTCAAGAAAAGTGTGAAGGGAATCTTAGCGAACTCGCCTCAATATTTGATAGAGCCGATCTTGAGCCTCAAACAAAAAAAGAATTTATGTATTCGGCAATCGATCAGATTCTAAACGGACTGAACGGTCTGCATCGAGCTGGTTATTCTCATCTGGACATTAAGCCAACTAATATAGGGTACACGCCTAAAGGCATGATTAAGATTTTCGATGCCGGCACCTCGAAAAAATGTGAAGTTCTTCCTCCAGGATTTATTTGTGGAACTGCGGGATATACAGCTCCTGAACTAAAATTCAAAAAAAAGGACGCTTTGCTCTCTCCGTTCGCGTGTGACGCATACTCCTTAGGGCGGACTATCCGTATGTCGTTAGCAATGACGCTAGGCAAAGAGGCGGAAAATTCATTATTATATCAAGCGGCAGAGACATGTCTGGCGAATAATGACATCAATTCGCGAATGATGATATCTCAATTCAGAGAGCATTTTAGAGATATTGCTAAGCAAGAAGGAGTAAAACTTTTAGACAGCAAGAGTCTTTGCCAAGCTTTAACTGAGAATAATATTGTTTCTAATTCAAGAGTTCCCCAAAGATATTGGTAGGGAAAACACAAAAATGGAATAATAGTCTTCGGACTTTAAAATCTTAAAATCTAAGACACGACCTGCTTATGTCTTACTATCATGCCCTCGCAACCCGTTCCAACTTCAAGGTTTGGAAATCGGTCCCTTTTGTGCAATACAGTCGACGCCATGTCCCCTCCGTTTCTTTCCCTTTCGCAAAACTTGGCTCTTATGGCTGGCGCCGGTGCAGGAAAAACTCATGGACTAATATCTCTTGCCCTCCATGCTCTCGGAGGCGCTCGCCAAGCTGATTCGCTGCCTCCTTCGCGTTTGTGCGCCCTTACTTTTACCGAAAAGGCCGCAGCGGAAATGAAAGAGCGCCTGCGTTTGCGTGTTCGCCTTCTTGCGGAAGGTTCTGCTCAAGAACCTGATCTTTGGGAATCTTACGCTTACTTTAATAAAGAACCGCCTCCCCCTTCTTTCTGGCAATCAGTCTATTCCCAGATAGGAAACGCTGTAATTGGAACCTTTCACTCCTATTGTTCGCAATTGCTGCGCCGCTTTGCTTTGGAAGCAGGACTAGACCCCCAATTTCAGCTATTAGAAGAGGGCGAAGCAGCGTCTTTATTTAATCGTTTAGCCGAAGCCCAAGTAATACTGGACTTGGAATCAAACACTGAATCCGCCGAAGAAACTCGTCGTTTAATCCGCGGATTTGGTTTTCGCGGACGCGGAGACTATGGGGCCTGCTTTCTCAATTTACTGGGAAAAATCCATTCCCGACTAGTGGAAGACGGTCGAGGTGGGGAAACTCTTCCTGAACCATGTCCGCAGCCAGAATGGGAATCTGCCCGCCAGTCATTGCTGGTTGCCATGAATCAGGCTTTGAGCCTGCCACTACTTGCTGCTACTGAACGACCTCAGCAAGCCTGTCGCAACTCGCTTTCTTTTTTGGAAAACTGCTCTTTTGCCAATGCTGGAGAAAGTCTTAGTTGCGCTCAGAGAATTGAAGAATCAATCAAGCTAAATGTTAGTAAACAAGTAAAACCAACTCTGCAATTATTACGTGAAAGCGCCAAAGTTTTCCGGCTAGCTTGCGCCGATGCAATTGCTGCTCCTCTGTACCGAGATTTTGTCCGCTCACTGGCCCGCGTTACTGCTTCCTACCAGGAGGAAAAACAGAAATTGGGCGTTCTCGACTTTGGTGATTTAGTTCGGCGCTCTCGTGACTTACTACGCGACAACTTGCAAGTTCGGCAAGAAGCCCAGTCCCGAGTGGGGGTTTTGCTGGTGGACGAATTTCAAGATACCAACCGGCTACAACTAGATTTGGTGGCGCTTCTTTGCGAACGACGCGACCACGCCGGAACGCCGATTTTGCAAAATGTATCTAGCGTTTTTGAAAATCTTCCTTTGGAACCGGGAATGCTGGCTTGTGTTGGCGATTGCAAGCAAAGCATTTATGAATTCCGTGGCGCCGACGTGAGCGTGTTTTCTCAATTGGCGCAGCGACTTACTCAAGAAAAGGACCAAGAAGGCCGGGTTGAGTATTTAAAACAGAACCGCCGTTCTCGACCAAGGCTAATTGCTCTTTTCAATGCTCTGTTTGCCCAAGTAATGCAGCCACAGCCGCAAACTTTACCTTGGCAAGTTTCCTACCACCCGGAAACTGATGATCTAACCGCTTTTCGCCCCCCAGGCCCCCCCCATCCTTGTGCGGAACTGATTTGCGTTGAGGGAGAAACCAGCGAAGAACGGCGCCTTGCCGAAGCACGCGGAATTGCCGCTCGTATCTCTTATCTACTCTCATCTCAGGGACCCCTACTAGTTGGAGAGAACGACGAAAAAGATTCGTTGAGACGAGCCCATGGCCGGGACATAGCTATTCTTTTACGTCGGTTCACTCATCTAGAAGTTTTTCGTCAAGAGCTACTGGCGAGGTCAATTCCTCATGTGGTTATTCGTGGAGGAGGTTTTTTTAGTCTTCCTGAAATTGTAGACCTGCGAACCCTGCTTGTTCTCCTAGGCGAACCACAAAATAACCTCGCCCTGTGCGCGGTGTTGCGTTCCCCGTGGGTAGCCCTTTCTGACCCCACTCTTGCCCGACTGGCTACCGGAAACAAACTTACATTTTCCGCTCTTCGGGAGGGAATTTCAGACTTAGCCGATCGTGAAGAGACCGAACGAGTAGAACACTTTTTGTCTGTTTTTGATCAGGCGCTGCTGATTTACCCCAACCAAGGAATTGACGCGGCTTTAGAGTACCTAACTGAAAAACTGGACTGCGAGCCTTTATGGGCGGCAGGATTTGACGGCGAACAAAAAATTGCCAACGTGCGTAAGCTTATTCACTGGACGCGAGAGAATCCTTTACCTGGCCCTTTGGCTGCTGCCCGCCGTCTAGCTGAATTAGCTTCGGGAGAAGGAAGAGAAGGTCAGGCATCTTTTATGGAGGAGTCAGACCCAAATGCAGTACGCATTATGACCATTCACCAAGCTAAGGGGCTAGAATTTCCTATTGTTTTTGTCCCTGAATGTGGCAGCACTCTCAATCAAGATCATGATTCCATTCTTTTTGACCGTCAAGAGGGAATGGCTCTAAAACCTCGCGGCGAGGATGGACTCGCCTTGCAAACCTCGCTTTCCCAAAAAGTGTCTGCGATCTTGCAGTCACGTCAACGGGCAGAGTCTGACCGTCTTTTTTATGTGGCGTCAACTCGTGCGCGCGACTTAATTTTCTTCAGCGGGGAAGCTACGCGCAAAGGAGATACCTGGCGCAATAAACTGGAGCTATTTTGGGAATCCTTTCCCGAGAATGCTTCCAAACACGGCTTGCTCTGTAAACGAAAGGCGGAAGAAGTATTCTCTTTCGGCAATTTACCTTACCAGCCTGACCGGCCAATCGAAAATTTTTCTTGCCTTCCAGTAGCACCAGTAATAGCCCCTTCTACTCTTTTCATCCCTAGCTTGAATGTGTCGATTAATCAGTTAAATGGCGATCAGGAAGAAACTCCCCCAAGCTTGGCTAGAGACCGCGACTTGTTTTTGCGCTTACTACTTACCTTCGATTTTCAAAAACCAGCCTCTGGGCAGCTAGAAAATTTTCTATTGCGGGAAAGAATAACATCCCGCTCGGCTATGGGTAAAAAATGGATAGCTATGGCAAAAAGCTTTTTTAGCTCGCCACTTGGCCAATCTATTAGTGAGCAAAATCCTTCCCGGATGTGGCGTAGGGTTCCCTTTGTCAGTTCGCTTGAAGAAGCTAGTTTTCGCTTGCATATCCGTGGAGAAATCGATCTTTTGGTAATCCAAACCGATGGAAATGTCCTGGTGCTTTCTTTTACTCACCCGGCAGGCTCGCTGAGTAGCGATTGCCAAGGTTTAGCCATGCGCACAGTTTTTCCCATCTCAGTGCCAGTACAATTGTCGTCCATCGATTTATGCGACCCAAGCTCACCTACCTTTTGCTGCATCGATGACCAAAAAAGTCAACTTATTCGCTCGCGTCTGCGAGAATGGAGTGATCAAAAGCTTAACCACCTCACCAATAACGATTCCAATTCCCCCCAGCTTTCTGAAGTTTGTTGTAGGATGCCCCCAAACGGCCCAAAACTAGCCGGAAGCTGACCTAAAGTAGCCTAAAGCAGGATATGTACCAGGGACGAAACTTAGGATAGGAAAATTAAATGCCAAACGTAGTTGTGGTAGGCGCTCAATGGGGCGACGAAGGAAAAGGCAAAATAATTGATGCTCTTTCGGAAAAAGCGGATGTAATAGTTCGCTATCAGGGAGGAGCCAATGCAGGGCATACTCTAGTTGTGGATGGACGCACAACTGTTCTGCACCTGATTCCTTCGGGAATACTTCACCCCGGTAAAACCTGCATAATTGGCAATGGCGTGGTACTTGACCCCGCAGTATTCCTCAAGGAAATAGACGAGCTAAAGGCTTCGGGCCTGTTCCCAAAAGACAGCCAACTCGTGCTAAGCGAGAATGCCCACCTTATTATGCCTTGGCATAAGGTGCTGGACAGTCTGCGAGAACAGGCGCGAGGAGGCAAAGCCATAGGAACGACTGGTCGAGGAATAGGTCCGGCCTATGAAGACAAAGTGGCGCGCCGGGGAATACGAGTACGCGACTTGTTGCGCCCTAAGGTGTTGACTGTCCGAGTGCAAGAACGGTGCTTACTGGCAGCCGAAGAAATCGCTTCCCTTACCAAACACTTAGAAATCGCCCCACCTGTATTAAACGCTGAACAAATTGTGAACGAGTACGCCGCATTCGGGGCAAGACTAGAAAAATATATTGGAGATGCCTCACTAGTTCTTACCCAATACTTACAGGCGAAAAAGAACCTATTATTTGAAGGAGCGCAAGGCACCCTTCTCGATATCGATCATGGGACCTACCCGTTTGTTACCAGCTCTAATTCCGTAGCCGGCAATGCAGCAGTTGGTTCGGGAATAGGACCCACTGCTATTGACAAGGTGATGGGTATTGGCAAGTGTTACACTACCCGCGTTGGAGCGGGGCCGTTTCCCACTGAGCTAAATGACGAACAAGGAGAGCATTTGCGTAAAGTAGGAGCGGAATTTGGCGCTACTACTGGAAGACCCCGACGTTGTGGATGGCTGGATATTCCTGTTCTTCGTTATGCAGTACGGGTAAACGGCCTAAGCAGCCTGGCCATCACCAAACTCGACGTATTAAGCGGGATTCCAGTTTTGCGTATAGCCACCGCTTACCAAATAGGAAACCGCACTGTTACTGAGTTTCCCAGCGATTCTGAAGATTTGCAAGAAGCCATTCCCATTTATGAAGATCTTCCTGGCTGGAAAGAAGACTTGAGTACCGTTCGCCATCCCCAAGATTTACCTGCTCAGGCTAAAGAGTTTTTAAATAGAATTGAAGTTCTTTGTGGCGTTCCCGTTGCTTGCATTAGCGTAGGAGCAGAACGTTCACAAACTATGTTTGTGCAAAATCTTTTTGGGTAACTACTAGAGGATGCGCAACATCATCGCCGCGCAGTCCTAACTGTTTTGGTTTTCGAGGTTGTTTGCGAAAAAAAATGGCGCAAAGTTTCTCGGGCAACATAGGGAGCACGAACGCGCCATTTACGTCCATTTGCTATCACTACCGCCACGGCTATCTGGGGCTTTTCTACCGGAGCCCAACCGACGAACCAAGAATAGTCGTGAAAAGGATTGCGAGCAAAAATCGACCCGGTCTTCCCAGCAGCAGCAATATCTCCGAGAGCATTCCGACCACGCTGCCGAAACGATCGGCGAGCTGTTCCTCGAGAAACCGTAATTTCCATCATGCTGGCAAGGGCTGCTGCTTTTGATTTATCAAACAGTTGGCGCGCACTCCCGCTCTCTTCTTCAAAAAGCACGGGGCCTTTCATAACCCCACCATTAGCTATTGCCCCCGCAATAGAGGCTGCATGCAGAGGAGAAAGAAATACTTCCCCAAATCCGGCCGCGGTTTTAGCAAACTCAAACCTGTTCCTAGGAATACGAGCTACAGAAACGTCCACTGGCTGAACAAAAGGAAAAGGAGCGTTGAACCCCAACCTGGCTGCCCAATCGGCGAGTAATCGGGGATTAAGTTGGCGATCAGCTAATTTAGCAAAAACCACATTAGCGCTAAACCCCATGGCTTCCGCTAAGGACAAGCATCTAGTATCTCTCCTGCTGTCTTTTAGAAGTTTTTCGCTCAAACGATGTCGACCACCGTGGTAGCAGACGGTTTGTTTTGGTGAGACTCCTGCTTGCAGCAAAGCGGCTGCAGTTACGATTTTAAATATTGAAGCGGCTGGATAGATAGCCTTCAGCGCCAGCCCTCTAAATGAAGGGTCTTCTTCACTATGCTCCGCCATAGTAAGTACACGACCAGTAGAAGGTTCAATAGCCACCACTGCACCGTAAGGAACTGCAAAACTTTTCAAAAGACGAGTAGTTTTTTTCTGCACAACCGAATTAATGGTAAGAACTTTCCCGCCTTGGGACTCCACAATCCATAATTCGTCATCGCTTTTCTGTTGCGCAGAAATCTGAGCTAAAAAATCGAGCTCTTTGGCTAACGGAGTCAAGTTGGCAAGGGCAGTGGATTTCTTAGAGTCTCGCGCAACTTCTTTTTTTTCCGCTTCTTCCTCCCCCCCTACTCCTTTAACATCTACGCGCTCGCCTTTTTTTTCACCTTTACTTACCACCAAGCGGTGGCGCTCATTACTCGCGTTAACCGATTGGGGCGGGGAAGACGAATTAGTTCCTGCATGAAGAATAAGCAGCCCAGATATGGCCACTGCAGCGGAAATGGCAATTATAGTGCCTCGCCAAAACCTAGGAGGCTCGAGAGCTGTCGACGTCACCCTACCGGAACAAATTTGTCGGTTAGCCTTGAGGTCAACCGAACTGGTACGAGCGCCACCTCGATAATAGCCAGTGCCTCTCTGTATTACTGGAGGGGGTGGAGTTGAGTCTTTGGGCCGATAAGAACGCATCATTTTGCCTATGCTACGAACAGGTTGCAGTCTGTCCAGAAAAAGACCAGGGCTTAGGTCTAGAAGCGATCTAGCTCCTTAGGTTACAGTTCAATGAGTATGGGGACCAAAAGTCCAATAATAGGTATCGACCTAGGAACAACCAACTCCTGTGCGGCGATTGTGCAGCCCGACGGCAAAGTGAAACTTATTCCCTATAAAGGGGGAGACTACACGATTCCGTCGGTGTTCGCCATAGATGACAAGGGCAACGAGCTAATTGGTTTAGAAGCCAAGAGGCAATGGCAGCTCAATCCCCGCAATACTATCTATGCTGCCAAAAGATTGATTGGGCGCGCCGCAAAAGACAATATTGTCAACGCAATGCGACAGGTGGTTGCCTACAAGGTGCATGGAGGTAGAACTAATGAAGTAGAATTGAATTGTGCTCAGCGGACAATGCGGCCAGTCGATGTATCTGCCAGAATTCTAAATAAAATTCGTACGGTTGCTTCTGATAATTTAAAAATTCCAGTCCATAGAGCAGTAGTTACTGTACCAGCTTATTTTACTGACCGGCAGCGCCAGGCAGTTAAAGATGCTGGTAAACTCACAAATTTGGAAGTAGTTCGTATTATTAACGAGCCTACTGCTGCTTCCTTAGCTTACGGCATAGGGAAAAATTTAAAAGAAACAGTGCTAATTTATGATTTGGGAGGAGGAACTTTCGATGTATCTATTATTGAAATTCGCGATCGAGTTTTTGAGGTTAAAGCTACCGGCGGGGATATTTTCCTTGGCGGAATTGACTTTGACAATGCAATGATTCGTTATGTATTACAGTCTTTTCGCGCCAAGCACGGAGTTGATCTTAGTACCGACCCGGTGGCAATGCAGCGTATAAAAGATTTGGCAGAAAGAACCAAAATCGATCTTTCGGCGCGAGAACAAGTACCTTTTAATATTCCATTCATTACCATGACTTCTCAGGGGATGCCCCTAAATATCGATATGACATTTAGTCGGTCGACATTGGAAAAGCTGACCGGTCATTTGATAAATCGTACTATGAGTATTGTGAAAAATGTAATGGCCGACGCAGGGACTGATTATCAAGATATACAAGAAGTAATGCTAGTAGGTGGACAAACCCGCATGCCTTTAGTGCAACAAAAAATTACCGAAATGTTTGGCAAACCACCTTCTAAAGGAGTTAATCCCGACGAGGCAGTGGCCATTGGTGCAGCTTTATATGCCCATTCATTGGAAGATGATAGTAATTTGAAATTACAATTATTAGATGTTATTCCTATGGCTATTGGTTTGGAAAAAGCAGGCGGCAAGTTTCATGTGGTTTTTCCGAGAAACGCCCCCATTCCAAATGCTAAACAACTTGTCGCCACTACTAGCCAGGATGGGCAGGAAGCTTTGGCCATGCGAATTTATCAAGGCGACTATGCTCAGGTAAAAGACAATGAACTGCTGGGGAATTTTACCTTTTCAGGTATTCGGCCTGATCATGCTGGCCAGGTTCAAGTAGAAATCACTTTTGATGTAAGCGTAGAAGGCATTTTAACTATGAGTGCTTGCGACCCGTCTACGGGGAAGAAAATGAAAACTACCGTGCGGGTTACTCAATCCTGACATTCATGATGGTAGACGAGAGCCTCATATAGTTTTGTGCTGATTTTTCTTGCCTAAGACGGTATAGACTTTACCACTTGCTCTCTGTCGTTCAACTACCCGCTTTAGAAAAGGCCATCGATGACTTCCCCTTCCCTTCCCGTAACCAATTTCATCTTCAAAAACTATAAAAATTTTAACGCACGCTCTACTCGCGATGCTCTCCTGGCCTACTGGCGTCACTTAGAAAATGGCGGCAAAATGTTCTGGGCAGTTGCTGGCGCCATGTCCTCGGCCCAGTTAGGTATTACTTTAGCCCCAGCTATACGCGCAGGCTTGATACACGGCCTTTCGGTCACTGGCGCTAATTTGGAAGAATCGCTTTTTCGCCTAGTTGCCCATCATCACTACAAAGATTTTCCTGAATATCGCTACTTGTCCAAGGCTGAAGACACTCGCATTCTCAACGATGGCATGCGGCGGGTTACTGATACTAGCATTCCCGAAGAAGAGGCTTTCCGGGCAGTAGAAAAGTATTTGGTGCCAATGTGGAAAGAGGCTTCTGCTTCTCAATCGCGAAAATTCTGGCACCAATATTTCTACCAGCTTATCCAATCACTTGATCCTAGCCTCTTTCAGGGCGATCCTGAAAGCTGCTGGCTGTTAGCTGCCGCCAAAGCCAACCTTCCGGTAGTAGTACCGGGTTACGAAGATTCAACTTTTGGTAACATTTTCGCCTCTCACGTAAAATCCGGCGAGTGTAAGGCATTAATAGTTAAGTCGGGAATTGAATATATGGCGGAATTTTATGATCAATATCGCGAGCTTTCCCAGGGCTCGGGGGTTGGCTTTTTTCAAATCGGTGGGGGAATCGCGGGTGATTTTCCTATTTGTGTAGTCCCTTCTATTAAGTACGATTTAGGTCAATCAGTAGCTCCCTGGGCTTATTTTTGTCAAATCTCGGATTCTACGACTTCTTATGGCTCATACTCAGGCGCCACTCCTAATGAAAAAATTACTTGGGACAAGCTAACTGAAAATACTCCAATGTTTGTCATTGAATCTGACGCTACCATTGTGGCCCCGCTTATGCTTTCTGCACTATTAGAATGTAAACAAAACCCTACTGCTGCTAAGGCTCTTTTTGACCAATACTAAAACTGCTAAACCTTTGGCTGTATCGTTTCCGGAGAAAAATCATGCTCGATCTTCGCTATATTGCTCAAAACTTTGACGACGTTGTCCAGCGTCTTTCTCGACGAGGCAAAATTGAATTAGGCGAATTTCAACGCCTCTTTTCCGAGCGTCGCCAACTTAATGTGGAAATCGATGCCTTACGCACTGAAGCAGCAAACGTAAACGCGCTGCTTGCTCCTGGAAAAAACCCAGTTTCACGCTCGGTTAGGAGTGTCTCTTATTCTCAGCCTTTGAACGAGGAGCAGAAAAATATTTTGCGAGCTATTTCTAAAGAGTTAAAAGAAAAGTCTCGCGAATTTGAAAATCAATTAAAAGAATTTGAAAACCAGCTAGAAGCAATTCTTTTGACCATTCCTAATATTCCCGCTGACTCGGTTCCTAGTGGCCTATCCAGCGAAGATAACGTACATATCCGCACCGCGGGAACACCTCCTTCTTTTGATTTTGTTCCCAAAGCTCACTGGGATATTGGTGAGGCTTTAGGTATTCTTGATTTTGAGCGAGCCTCCAAAATATCGGGTTCTCGGTTTGCTGTTTATCGCGGTTTGGGCGCCAAGTTGGAACGCGCGCTCGTTAATTTTATGTTGGAAACCCATACTTCTCGTGGCTATACCGAGATTCTTCCTCCTTCTTTGGTTAATCGCACATCGATGGTCGGTACTGGCCAATTGCCAAAATTCGAAGACGATAGTTTCAAAACGGTTGGCGAGACCGAGCTTTTTCTTATTCCTACCTCGGAAGTGCCAGTTACTAACCTTCATCGTGATGAAATTATTGATTTTGATTCGTTGCCTATTAAATACTGCGCATATTCTCCCTGCTATCGCAAAGAAGCTGGTTCTTACGGAAAAGACACCCGTGGTTTAATTCGTCAGCACCAATTTCAAAAAGTCGAGTTGGTCAAGTTTTGTACACCCGAACAGTCTGCGCAAGAACACTTATCTCTAGTTAGTGACGCGGAAGAAATTCTTCGTCTACTAGGCCTTCATTACCGAGTAATGTCACTTTGCGCAGGAGACCTGGGTTTTGGTGCTGCTCAATGTTTTGATATCGAAGTTTGGCTACCGGGCCAAAACACTTTCCGGGAAATTTCTAGCTGCTCCAACTATCACGATTTTCAAGCTCGCCGTGCTCAAATTCGCTTTCGCCCTTCCCCCAAGGAAAAGCCTCAATTCGTGCATACTCTCAATGGTAGCGGGCTAGCGGTAGGAAGAACATTGGTAGCCATTCTGGAAAACTATCAACAAAAAGATGGCTCGGTATTGGTACCCGAAGTGCTACGTCCTTTTATGGGGGTCGAGGTAATTCGATAGTTGACATCCTCCCCGGCCTAAACTGAAATCTACTGGCGCTGGTGAAATAGCGAACAGATGATTTTACTAGACGAAGTTCAAATTTGAGAGAATGTTGCGCGGGTCACTTAATGACAATTAGCTTCTAATCTTAGAACGCGTTTTTGCCCGACGAATTGCAAATTCTGCTCTATTACGGGTTGCACCCATGCCCACTACTCTTCGCGCGAAAGCCCTGTTGCAACGCGCAATTCCGGTAATCATTCGTTCAGAACACGCATTAAGACTGGGTAAGGTTGGTGGAGAGGAAATACCATCCATTGTTTAACGAATTCTCATCAACCCAATTTAAGTGAAACTTCTGGTCATCATCGTCGTCCTTGGTCCACTGCCAAACGTTCGTTCCGTTTTCAGTTCCTTGCCAAGTATCCATTACTTTTCCACTATGCCTCGCCAGCAGCCGCACTACACCTTTACCGAGTTTTTCAACTTGCCACTGCTGATTCTCATCTCCTGTACACGGATACTGAATAATTTTGGCTCCATCATCTTTTGTCGCCCATTCAACGTCGACACACCTGTTACTGTCAACATTGACCAGGGAAAAATAGCCATCATCATTGGCTTCAAAACGAAACCGCTGTCTAAGCTCGGAATTGCACTCCCATAGCTGAACACTATCCTCGTTGGGCTCAATCTCGATACAACGGCCACTTCGGACTTCCGCTACAAGATAAGTGTTTCCGGAGACCACTTCATCGGAATGAACAGTGACTTCACAGGTAGCACGACTTTCCTCAGCGATCGCAGCGATAACGGCGGTACCTGCTCCTAGAGCGGTCACAATGCCGCCACTGCTTACCTTGGCCACTGCTTCGTTGCTGGAAACCCACCGCACCATTTGATTATCAGCACTTACCGGCTTCAAAGTCGCGGTTAACTTGGCTGAAAAACCACCGACTGTGAGATCGATTTTCTCAAAATCCAACACTACCCCGGTAGCCTCTATAGGCCCAACCGTAACAAAACACCTAGCAATACTCGCGCCATCAGCAGTCTTCACAATAATTTGAGCGTAACCGATAGATACCGGGGTTACATTACCTAATTGATCTACCACAACCACTGATTCGTTACTTGATAACCAAATCAGTTTGGTATTTGCCGGCCTAACTGTCGCCACCAGCATTACTGCACTACTACCAACTAACAGATCAAGCGTGCTCTTATCGAGAGTGAGGCTGATTGCAGTTGAAACTGCATATACAGTAACTGCGCAAACCGCAGTCTTCGTGCCGTCTTCGGTAATCACGGTAATGGTCGCTATGCCGGGCACTAAAGGCGAAATCATTCCCAGCTCATCGACTGATACCACCTGGGGGTTGCTCGATGACCAGGTTACCTTGGTGTTAGTGGCATTAGAAGGCAGTACTGTTGCCACCAGCTTAATAGCCGAATCCCCAACCCTAAATTCCAATATTGAATGATCCAGCGTCACACTACTAACTGGAACAAACGTTTTATCAACAACGAAGCATGCAGCAAAACTCCCGCCAATTGCCAGACTTGCCGCAATTGGCACCAGCCTTTTTAGAAAACAAACAGTTTCTCTTCCTTTCATGCCTTTTCCCCAAAATGGGTTTACAACAAACAAGGCAACAATTGGAATTCAGGCTAATTAAAGTTAGTTTTACCAGTCAACAAAACTCCGCCAACTCCAGAGCTGGGCCACGCAAACGTATCCACCACTTTTTGGCCATCAATACCAGTTGTTCGAATAGAGAACGAACCTTTTCCAAAACCTCGCCGACTTAGCGATCCATCGCTGGCTCTGTTTAATGTAGTCCAGTTTGGGTAGTTTTTGCTTTTCACTTCTACTTTGGCAATGGGCACGCGCGCATTACGCACCCAAAAGCTTGTCCACCACTCGCTCGACTTGGTCTGGAATTCGTAGATAATTGGCCCAGAATTCGGACATTTAGCGAATTGCCAAGTCATGGAGCGCGGGTACTCACCAGAATTGAGAATTTTGTACGCTTCGGGGCTTAAATCGATACTATTGCGAGTTGTGGGACCATAGGTTACCACTCGCAGCAGTGCCGATTTACCCTTATTGCTAGTTACATAGATGCAAGCATCGCAATAATTGGATACCTGCGGTATTCCGTTCCATAGACCGACGAGCAAATTACCTTCTACTTGCTGTACGCGCGAGTGGTATTTTTTTTCGGAAGCACAAGCATTATGGAAGCTAGTTTCAGAGTAATTGACTGGGCCGAGATGAAACTGACCGCCTTGGTATGGTTGGCCATAAAGAGTTGGTTTAAGTGATGTATCGTGGGAGCCAGTTGCGCCAGTACCTGTTGTGCCAGTACCAGTTGTGCCAGTACCAGTCGTAGCATCAGTCGAAGAATTATCAACAGGGTCAATATCTGATTCGGTGGGGTCATTGCCACCACAAGAAAAGCCGAACACTGCTACCAAAAGACATGCTAGCTTCAAGAACCGCATCATTCCTTCAGTATAATTTGAATGCGCCATCGAAGAATATGCCCTAGCTTTTGCAATCATGATGAATGCATAATTAGCGCCACAGCGCCGCTTTGCTGATTTGTTTATCATTAAACTACTATAACCTACTTGCCCCCCCATCTAGGAAGAAAATTTTAGGAAGAAAATTTTTCCCAGTGAATGACCTCCGACAACGGTCTCTTGGCCGCCCGATAATCACTTTTTTGGGGATACCCAAATGCTAGCAATGAAACTAGTTTAATTGCTGAGGGAACGCCCAGAAGAAGAGAAACGTTCTCACAATACTCTTTTTTGTCTCCCGCCACCCAACATGACCCAATACCGAGAGAAGTGGCGGCCAGCAAAATATTTTCAGTGGCAGCGCAACCGTCTTCTAAATAGTACTTAGTGTCTTTACAAAAAACGGCAATACAGGCCGCGGCTTTTTCTAGTAAACGAGCATTTTCTCCCATTTGCGCCAATTGGCGAATTGTTTCTTGGCTAGTAACGACCACAAATTCCCATGGCTGCACATTGCGAGCTGAGGGGGCCAGTCGGCCGGCATCGACCAATTTTTCCAATATTTCTCTGGCAATAGGCTTGCTTTCAAATTTTCTAGCACTTGATCGTTGAAAAATTACTTCTAGTGCGTCCATGCCATTTTCCCCTGTTCACGATATTCTCTGGTTTAAGATAAATGCTGCCCGATCCGGCGCAAAGCTAGTGGTTTCATAAACAAATTTGATCCACTGGGAAAAAAACTCGTTGCGGTGCGATCGCCAGGTATTGATTGGTGTTTCCAAGTCAATATTGAGTGGCGCTTGCACATCGGCACGACCCGATTCCCGATCTCTCAGGTATTCAAAAACCAGCCGCTCTGGCTCGTATTCTGGATGCCCTAAATGCATAAGCAAGCGCTGATCGGTACTTTCAACAATGGTGTAGCCGGTTTCTGGAGCGTGGGCGAGTAATCGCACCATTCCATTTTCTTGAGCTTTTTCCAACGACGAATCAGGAATTCCCGCATAGCGGCTTTGAGGACACCAAAACACGTCATCAGTATCGCCAGTTATGCGGTGCTCTCTTTCTAAGCTTCGATTTTTAAATACCCCAAAAAGCTTCTTTTCGAATGGAGCCTTTTCAATTCCTAGAACTTTTGCCAATGCCAAGCCTCCCCAACAAATGCCTAAAGTAGAGGCCACATTGCGGCGCGCATAAGCAAGAATTTGAGTAAGTTCACTCCAATAATGCACTTCCTCAAAAGGAATTTCTTCCACCGGCGCCCCAGTAATAAT
This sequence comes from Myxococcales bacterium, assembly GCA_050288705.1. GTDB lineage: Bacteria > Myxococcota > Myxococcia > Myxococcales > UBA5297 > JBNKEI01. Next base: position 9,103 of record JBNKEI010000191.1, on the reverse strand, counting down.
TAATCCATCTAAAGGCTGTTTACGGACAGCTTCTTCAAATGTCATATACAGATTACGAATATGCTCCTCATTACTGCTGGAATAGCGGTGGGTTTCTAAACGAATCCAGTAGGGCTCGATTTGAATAATCGATCTACCTAACGGTTGAAGCAAACTGTATTCATATGTTTCTGCCTTGGGCATAACATTTAGAATTCCAATGCGCAGGGGTCTAATGTCTTGACGCTCAGCATTTTCCGGAGTCATACATACTACCCGTGACCGCTCCAATGCCTGCCGCGCATGATAACTTTTTGGAAGAATGATAGTCATGGTAGCTTCCTTAGTCTAGGTAACCGATAGTATGATACCATGTTGTAGGTACTTACAAGGGAGAAGCGGGCGCTCATTTTTTTTCACCAGTCCCATCCATACGAATAATATTGGTACCCTTAGGAGGATTGATACGAAAATCTGCCCTACTCAGACCAGTGTCAGTTTTAATTTCGGAAAATAGCATATGGTTTTCACTACCGTCGGGGTCGATAACCAATGATTCCCGTACCGAGTAGGAGTTTGGGTCTAACACAAAATAAATTTTTTGAAATCGCGGATCGTTGGTTTTAGGAGTTAATTCCAAAGTAAACCGATTTTGATCGTCTTGGCGGGTAGATTTCTGAATAATAAATTCATGAGTTAGCTTGCCTTGCCCCCACAGAAAAGTGATAGATGCAGAAAGACGATCAGAGTTCAGGCGCGAAATAGTAAGTTGCTGGGCTTCTTTATCATAGGCGTAAACTTTTTCTCCAGCGATAACAAATACTTTTTCGTTAGGTTTTTCATAGTCCCAGCGCATAGAAGCGCCTGATTTCATAAATCGTACTCTTCCCGAAGCCTTGGTCTTGCGTGCAAAAGTTTTGTATTTGTAGGTCTGCTTAAAATTGGCATCAAAATCACGAGTGTCTTCGTAAAATTTTTGCATTTTTTCCACTGCCTGCCGGACTTCCGGGGTCATTGCAGAAGAAAAGGATGATTTTTTATACTTTTGCTTTTTGGGAGGAGAATCGGAATGGACATTAAGCCCAGCATTCCCCAAAGCCAGTACTACTAGTAAGGTTTTAATCATTTATTGCTTTCTTTCTAGACTCATTGGACGAAACTTGTAACCATAGATTACCATTCCATTTTTTCCATCCTCACGCAGCCTTCGGGTGACCATTTCTACTGGCATCCCAATAACAATTTTCTCGGCGTCCACGTCGGCAAGCTGAGCCGCGATCAGGGGCCCCTCTTCTAGCTTGATTAGCGCTACCGAGTAGGGAACATATTCTTCAAAACCTTCGGGAGGATGGAACACCGTGGAATAGGAATATATCGTTCCCTTGCCGGAAAACAGGTAGGAAGAAGCTGAGGTCTGTGAGCACTGAGGACATACTTCTTTAAAGGGGAAGCTTTTTTTTCCACAAGCAGAACATTCTGACCCTTCAAGCAAATAACGCTGTGGTTGGATTCTCCAATGGCGGGGAACTTCCATAAAATTCGTCCTTAGTCGAGTGATTCCAAAATGGTAGTAGTGACTGTAGCTCCGCTCCCCCCAATATTTTGCGCCATTCCCAGGTGGGCGGAAGGGACTTGGTTTTCACCAGCCTCTCCACGTAATTGTCTAAACAATTCCACTACTTGGTAGATTCCGGTAGCTCCCACTGGATGCCCACGCGCCTTCAATCCTCCGTAGGTAGAGATGGGAATGCGCCCCCCCAAAGCAATCTCTCCTTCCCTGCCCAAATAAACACCTCTTCCTGGCTTGGCAAAACCGCAAGCCTCCAGCGATAAGGCGGTCATAATGGTAAAAGCATCATGTGCTTCGAACAAGTCAATATCGGCACGGGTAACCTTTGCCTGCTCCATTGCCCGAAAAGCACTTCGCTCTACTGCATCCATTTTTAGCAGAGAACAACGCTCCTGTAGAGAAACCGAATCAGTGGCCACCGCACAAGCGCGAATGCGCACCGCTTTAACCTTCATAGAACGCGCCAGGCTAGTGGAACATAGAACGACCGCCGCTGCTCCGTCGCAAACCGGCGAGCTATCCATTAGATTCACCGGGTCAGCCACCATACGCGCTTTGCAAAATGCTTCCATCGTAATAGGCGCGGAAAACATCGCATAGGGATTAGATACGGCATTTTTATGCGCATTAATGGCAAAGGGAGCAAAATCTTCGTGCTTAACACCGTATTCATACATATATCGACGCATCAACAAAGCATTAAGAGCCACGAAAGACAGCCCATTTTGGGCTTCATAATCTCCATCGGAAGCCATGGCCAACGCGGCAGTCACCTTTTCTCCAGAATGGTCAGTCATTTTTTCCACTCCGGCAACTACCACCACCTCAGCCAACCCTCCAGCAACCGCCATGTAACCTACCCGCAATGCTGCCGCAGAAGAACCACAGGCAGCCTCGATTTTGAACGCTTCTATTCCCGACAAACCAGCGCAGTGACCGAGCATAGCGCCTAAGTGTTCCTGGCCTCCAAGCGAACCAGAAAGCATATTCCCTACATACAGAGCATCAATTTTTTCTGCTTGCGCATGACGCACTGCTTGACGAATAGCTTGGGAACCCAGTTCGGAAAGCGATTGGTTCCAATGTTCCCCCACCTTTACTTGCCCTATTCCGATTATGGAAACGTCTCTCATATTATTCCATTACGATTTTCTTGCGATGTCGCGCATAGGTTGCATAATCAATCACTACTCGATTTTTAATATATTGACGGGTGGATGGAAATCCTCGTCTATCGCTAATCTTTTTGGTAATGCGCAAACTAAACGCATCGCTTCCTGCTCCGCTACCAAATGAAACCACTAATACTAGCATTCCCGGCTGCACCACATCTAAAACTGCGGAAAGCCCAATTAGCGCTGCCCCTGCATAGGTATTGCCAATTTCATTTGCCAAAAGACCAGTTGCAAGTTGCTCACGAGAAAAACCCAACTCCTGGGCAGCTTTTTGGGGGAATTTGGTATTCGGTTGGTGAAACACTACCTGACTGTAATCAGACGGTTTAGTTCCCAATGAATGCATTAGCCCTTTGGCGGCGGCGCAGATATGTTTGAAATAGGCAGGCTCACCAGTAAAGCGACCAGCATGCTCGGGGTAATGCGCATATTGGCGACGCCAAAAATCCGGAGTGTCAGTAACATAAGAATACGAACCTTCGATTATCGCCAATGATTCTGGCGCCGGACCAACTACAAAAGCCGCTCCTCCCGCTCCCGCGGTGTACTCCAAGGCACATCCTGGGCGACCCTGCGCAGTATCCATACCTATAGCCAAGGCATAATTAGCCATTCCCGATCCAACTAAACCAATTGCCCCCTGCAAAGTCTCGGTTCCTGCTTTACAGGCAAATTGCCAGTCAGCCGCCAGAGTATGCGGGACTACCCCCAAAGCTTGGGCAACAATAGTACTTGTTGGCTTTACAGCGTAAGGGTGGCTTTCGCTTCCCACCCACACTGCTCCGATTTTTTCCGGGCTGATCGCGCAGCAACGCAAAGCGTTTCTTGCTGCCTCAATAGACATGGTCACTACGTCTTCGTCTAGCCCTGGCACCGCTTTCTCACCAATCGGCACCACTCCTTCGCCCCCTTCCCACACTCGGCTAACTTCCTGAGCAGGAAGGCGATAGCGAGGAACGTAGGCCCCATACCCCACGATCCCCACTTCTCGATTCGGTGTCATCATCTTAGTTTTCCAACTCCCCGGGTTTTCGCACCACGCTACACGTCCGCTACACGTAGACAAGCCTCAAATCAAACTCAAATTTGAAAAACACGCTACCTTGGCAGGACATTGAGCCGGCGTAAAGGGTTGCTGCGTCAAAAAATCATTTAGAGACCAAGATGCCTTGCTATAGACAGGAAGAAACCTCTAATCTTCGGTTACATTTTTCAGCCCTGACAGGTTGAAAGCGTCACCGGACGGATAATGTTGTCGGAAGTTGTCTAGTTTGGCGAGAAAGAAAAAAATGGCTCCTCGGCTAGAAGTGTGGGTTTTGGGCGTAGGTGATGCGTTTTCACTGAAGAATCCTCCTAGCGCCTTCCTGCTGGTTTATGGTGGATTTTATTTGGCAATAGATTGCCCAGATCGCTACTCGGCATTGGTGGCCCAGTTTGCCAAACAAAACGATATTTTGTTCTCAACTGCCAATGTAAACCATGTGCTGTTGACCCATGTTCATGGCGATCATATGAACGGCTTAGAGGCACTGGCTTTTCAAAAAATGTTTTTCGAGAAAAAGCGATTGACTTTGGCCCTTTCCCCAGAAGTGACATCTATGCTGTGGACGGGACGATTACAAGCCAGCATGGGGGTGCTTTGGAACGGAAAAACAAAAAGGGATCTTTGTTTTGAGGATTATTTCATTCCTATTTCTTTGCCCTGGAACCAGAAAACTCGTATTGGGCCTTTCAGTATTCATACATGGCCAACAGTGCATCATGTTCCTACCTGCGCTCTAAGAATAGAAGCAGGGGGACGAATTTTTGGCTATTCAAGTGATACTTCTTTCGATACGAGAATTATTGATTTTTTATCGCCTGCCCATTTAATTGTGCATGAAGCAGGCTTTGGTCCGGTGCATACTTCTTATGCTGATTTGCTGACTCTGCCAGACTCAATTCGCACGAAAATGCGCCTAATCCATTATCCTGATTGGTTTGAAGCAGAGACCAGCGAAATTCCTTTATTACACAACGGAGACATTTTGATGGTGTAGCTTCTACTAGGAAAACACTATATGATAACCTTTAAAGCTATTCAAAAAAGTTACCGCAACTGCCAAGGCGAGCTAGTACCTATTCTGCAGGGAGTTGACTTTTCGGCAAGAGAAGGCGAATGGGTGGCCATAATAGGCCCATCTGGTTGCGGAAAAAGTACCTTATTGCACATTGCTGGCGGTTTAGATTCTGACTATAGCGGCGATGTGGAAATAGCGGGGGTAAACCTTGCTGGCCTATCTGATCGCGCCTTGGCCGAATTTAGAAATCAAACTATAGGTTTTGTATTTCAATCTTTTCATCTTTTACCTACGATTACTGCTTTGGAAAATGTATTATTGCCTTCTTATTTTGCTTCTAACCAAAAGTTTCCGGGCGTTACTCGTGCACAAACCCTGCTTGAAAAAGTGGGATTGGCATCAAAAACCCAACAACGCCCCCGAGAGCTTTCCGGTGGAGAAAGACAACGGGTGGCTATTGCGCGAGCCTTATATTGCAATCCAAAAGTAATTTTTTGTGACGAACCTACCGGAAATCTTGACAGTGAAACCGGAAGTCAAATTATCAGTTTGTTCCAAAAACTTGCTCATCAAGAAGGAATAACTCTGTTTATGGTTACTCACGAAGAAAGAATTTCGCGCCTAGCCGATCGAGTAATGCGACTGTCTCAAGGCAAAATAGTGCCGGAAACAAGTTTTGCCAATCTAAAACCTAACAATCAGCCGGAAGCTTGAAATGACTTTTTCCAAGGCTTGCAGACTATTGCGCATTAATCTGCTTCGTGACTGGAAAGGAACTGCGTTCTGCGCCTTAGGAATTTCCATTGGAATAGGATCTCTGGTTTTTTTTGTGGGGTTGGGAAGTGGAATAAATGAATTAGTACGAAAACACATTTTCCCAGTAGACTCTCGCGCAGTGGAAGTGGTTGTACCTACCTCATTTTCTCTAAGCCGCCTTTGGGGTTTATCTGAAATCAACGAGAAAGGGTTCACTCAGTTATCTTCTCTTCCGGGGGTTGAAAAGGCTTTTCGCAAAATAGAGTTACAGGTTCCGGCCATGGGTGGTCCCTCAGGTATATTAATAAATACTTTCCGTGTGCCTCGTAGCATTTACTTGGCAATAAATGCCACCGGAGTAGAGCAGTCGTATATTGCCGATGATTTGATATCGGGCGTTTCTTTTAAAGACGCCGGTCCTTCGAAACCAATTCCCACTATTGCTTCTCGTCGATTACTAGAGTTGTACAACAAGAGTTTTGCCAAACCCCAAGGTTTATTTCCTATATCAGAAACTCTTTTAAAAACGGTTTCCGGGGTAGAGCTTATTTCCTTGCGCCTAGGACGAAACATGAGAGGCAAAAGTTCCTTTCCAGAAAAGCATACCGGATTAAGTTTTGCCGGTCTTTCCGCTCGTGCTCCCATTCATGGTGTATTAATCCCCATAGATACTGTGCAACGCCTTCATAAAGAATACGGAATCGACAATAATTATTCAAGCGTCACCTTAATAGCCCAAAGCCCAGATAGGATTCCCCAGATAATTCAGCAAGTGAAGAAATTAGGTTTTGCTGTTGATGAAAGTGAAAAAGCACTGGCCGAACGCATAGGAGCAGCAGTAGCTTTTACCACTGGAGCACTAGCTTTACTTTCCGGACTAATATGTTTATTGGCTGCTTCCAATATTGCCCATTCGTTCACTACTAGCGTTTGGGCTCGTTCCAAAGAATTGGGAATTTTACGCGCAGTTGGAGCCACTCGATCACATATTACTCACTTGGTTTTGACCGAAGCCGCCTGCATGGGGCTTCTGGGCAGCCTAGGAGGAATAGCTGCTGCTTTTTTAGGCGGGAAAATCCTCGATAGCTTATTGCAGTCTTATGTTCCCGATTTTCCCTTCAAACCGGAATCATTTTTCAATTTCTCTTTCCTTTTAGTTGTGAGCGGCCTGAGCGTAGGAGTGTTTGCGGCAATTTTGGGAGCATTTCTACCAGCGTGGAGAGCTTCCCGAATATCACCAGCAAAAGCACTTTCCGAGTAGAGTGGGTATAGGGGCCGCCTCCCACCCACGTTCAATTGCAGCCTCACGCGCACGCTCGTAGTCCCCACCAGTAACGCCAGCTATGGCATCAATAACGCAGCCTCCATGGTCGCAGCCATCCACGAGTTGGACGCTTGGCGCGGCTCCAGATTGCGAGCGTCTTGGTTGGTACCAAGGTTGATACCCAAGATGCGGATTCCCAGATTCGCGCCCTTGGTCTTCCTGGATATCCCTTGACGAATTATTAAGGTCTGATTGATTCGTTTTTAGCGAAAAGCTTATAAACGATCAGCCAGTGGTCCGCAATCGGTAACACTCAGCCAACTACTTCGACTGTCCTAGGAATGCTATTACAATTGTTACAAACAAATACTTGGTTCATTCATTTTCCGTTAATCATTATGTTGTTTTATCATCTACAGATAGAATGTTAATCTGCAAGGGCAGATCGATTTTGAAAGCACAGCATGTCAAACAATAATCAAAACACGGTTGCACCAATTCTTCAAATGCGCAACGTTTCCAAGACTTTTCCGGGCGTACGCGCTTTGAAACAAATATCACTGACTATCTATCCTGGCGAAGTACACGCACTTATGGGTGAAAACGGGGCCGGCAAATCCACGCTCATTAAGATTCTTGCTGGCGCCTACCAGCCCGACTCTGGAAGCGAGTGCTTGATCGATGGCCATCCAGTGCAGATACCTAATCCACTGGTAGCGCAATCTTTGGGAATCGCAGTTATTTACCAAGAGCTTTCTTTAGCCCCCAATCTAAGCGTTGCAGAAAATATTTTTTTAGGACGAGAGCCTAAACGTTACTGGCTTGCAGATAGAAAATCCATGGTGGACGGTTGTCGCGGTATTTTGGAACGTTTGGGCGCGACTTTCTTGCCTCAACAAAAAGTATCTGAGCTTTCCATCGCCGAGCGACAGCTAGTGGAAATTGCCCGGGCAGTTAATTCTCGTGCGCGTATATTAGTAATGGACGAGCCAACCACCCCGCTATCATCTCGCGAAACAGCACGTCTATTCGATCTGGTGCGACAACTTCGAGCCGAGGGAATGGCCATTGTATACATTTCTCACCGCATGGCGGAAATATACGAATTGGCAGACCGAGTCAGCGTTTTACGGGACGGCGCTTATGTGGGAACGCTTCCTCGCGAGAAGCTTTCTGCGGACATACTGGTTCAAATGATGGTTGGGCGAGATACCTCCAATTTTTACACCAAACATAATTGTTTCTCTTCCACCAAGGAACCTATTTTTTCAATACGAGATTTGGCTGACGATAAAAAGGTGCGAGGATGTAATTTTGATCTTCACGCTGGAGAAGTATTGGGAATTTCCGGACTGGTAGGCTCTGGCCGAAGTGAACTAGCGCGACTAATATTTGGCGCCGAGCCTCATAAATCGGGGGAAATGAGTTTAAGCGGGCAAAGAAGATTTGTTAAAAATCCTCGAGCGGCCATTGACTTGGGAATTGTGTATCTTACCGAGGATCGCAAAGAGCAAGGATTATTTTTGGATATGAGCGTGCACGATAATATCAACGTTATGACTTTCAACCGCGACGCCAAACCTTGCGGATATATAAACAAATCAAGAGCCAATGAACGTTCAAACCAGGCTATTCAAGCCTTAGGAATACGCGTACCCAATCGTAATGTTTACACGCGCAAATTATCTGGAGGAAACCAGCAAAAAGTGCTTCTAGCCCGGTTATTGGAAACAAAGCCACAGGTCTTAATCCTAGACGAACCCACGCGCGGGATCGACATAGGAGCTAAATCAGAAATTTATGGAATTATCGATCAATTAGCCAGTAACGGAGTAGGAATAGTAGTAATTTCTAGTGAACTTCCGGAACTAGTGGCCATTGCCGACCGCATTCTAGTAATGCGCGAGGGTCAAATCGTGGGAGAAGTAAACGCTGGAAGTCCGCAGATGACTCAAGAATTTATTATTGCGTTGGCAACCGGAGCCTCGGCTTCCTGTTAGTTCGCTAATCGCCTTTTCTTCACTTTAGCCCTGAGACCTGCTTATGAATGATACTCACCTTTCCGCCAACATACCCTCCCCTGCTTCCCAGAACTACTTCTCCTTGGGCCAATTTGTCCGCTCTTTGGGAATGTTACCAATTTTGTTGCTGATTTGTCTGGGGCTTTCCTTAGCCACCGAAAATTTTCTCTCTTTGCAGAACTTGTCAATTGTAACTCAGCAGGCATCAATCAATATTGTGCTCGCTGCCGGCATGACTTTTGTAATTCTTACCGGAGGAATTGACCTATCGGTTGGCT
>JBNKEI010000190.1:0-4899 GCA_050288705.1 Myxococcales bacterium | reverse complement strand
AACATGGATATCGGCTGCTTGGACTGAATTATTACTAACAATTTCAAGCGGATAGACGCTGAACTAACTCTGGGCTTGAGTTTGCTGGTGCTGGGTCAGTTGCTTCCAGGAATAGCAAGAACAAAAAACTTGATGATCGAGAAAAGGTAGTACTTTTAGATTTTTGGGAATAACTTCCAAACCATTAATAAAAGGCGCAGTAACCGCAGCCGATATAGGTGTAAATTTCGCGGAGGGGGTGTTAATATTAGATAGCCATTTTGACGAAATTGAGAGAATTCGTAGAGACCCTGATTTACTTCCCTCGGAAAGAGAAAGGCAACTTTCGGCAGTACTCACGCGCATGGCGGCAAGTGGCGCTATGACCGTTTTTAGCGCCAAAGCGGATATTGGTGAACTTAGTAAGCTGGCGCGGAATAATGGAATTGAATTAAAGAAAATTCAATTTGACTTGGGGGTGATGTCGGACCCTGCAAAGAAAATTCTCGTACTCGATCCTGATACTACGCCTCCTAAGAATTTGGATGCTGATACTATTGTGGCTGGCCGGCCTACGGTGAAGGGGAAACTGTTAGATAAAGATAAAACACGCGGGATTCATGTTAGTCGGGTTAAGGCGGTTGTTGCAGATATTGGGGATACAGCAAAAGCTGGAAACCATGTAAAAGGCGTAGAAGCAAAACAAAGATTGCATGATCTGCTAAAAAAAAGATGGAAAGCTAGCGAAATTGAAAGAGCAGAAAAATTAAAAAAAAATTCGCCGAAATTGGATGAAATACTGACTGATGAGGAATTTATTGCTATTCGATGTTATACGTCTGAAATGTATGGAGAAATTAACCCAGCGCTGAGAAATCAGAGAATAGGTGAATGGGAACCTGTAGTTGATGAAGCTTCGTCAGGACTAACAAAACTTGCAGAAAATGGACTTATTTATAAAGGAGAAGTAAAGAGGCATGCTAGTTTTTCTGACAGCAAAATCGATGAATTGTTCAAAAAAGATGGCGTTTTCACAGACAAGGCGTTTTTATCGGCTACTTATAAAAAGGATGGTGATTCTGCTTTTAACGACAAAAAATACGGAGATGATAATAACATCGAAGACAGGTGTGGCAATAGAATCGATTTCAGAATATCCCGATGAAAGGGAAGTTCTTTTTAAGCCTGGAACATCTTTCAGAGTAGTGAAGAAGAAATATGATAAGAAGGACGATAGATGGAAAATTTTTCTTCGAGAGATATAGGTACAGACTATGAATGAATTTGAAGACGTTGAAGAGTTTATGGAAGACGAAGAGAAGGAAATTGAACGACGAAATCAATTTCCTTCTGATATGGCGTTTGAACCATTCTCCGACAAATTTTATGAGGGAGCAGTACTCAAAACTCCATGGTTGCCGAGGTATATTTCCTACAGACGCACCTATGATGAAGCTTCAAGCGAAAAACTTGCCGAATTTCTATGGAAGAACGGCGCAGAATCATCGAGATTGATGGACCGATACCGTGGGGCGATGCTTGGACTTGCGGTAGGAGATGCCCTTGGCGTTCCTCTTGAATTCAGCCAAAGGGATAAGGGCATCGTCGTCAAGGAAATGATTGGTGGAGGGCCATTCAATCTTCCAAGAGGATACTGGACAGACGACACCAGCATGGCTTGCTGTCTCGCATATAGTTTAATAAAATGCATGGGGTTTAATGCCAAACATCAGATGGAGTGTTATTCATATTGGTATCGATATGGAGCCTATAGTGCTACTGGTTCATGTTTTGACATTGGGAATACTACGCGAGATGCAATAGAACAGTTTTTAAAAACCGGACAAGAATACTCGACTGACACTGATCCAATGTCTGCCGGTAATGGGTCATTGATGAGATTGGCTCCTATCGCATTGTTTTATTTTGATAAATTTGAGGATGTTGTTTTTTATGCAGCACAGAGCTCTCGGGTGACCCATGCTGCTGTCGAGGCAGTAGATGCATGTAGGTATTTTGCTGCATTATTGTTTGGCGCGTTAAAAGGCGAAAGTAAGGAGGTACTGCTTTCTGAACGATATAGCCCAGTAAAGGGCTACTGGAATAAGTATCCGTTATCTCCCGCCATTGACAAGATAGCGGCTGGGGAATACAAAACCAAAAAGCGAAATGAAATACATTCGACTGGTTATGTTGTGCATACTCTTGAAGCCGTGTTGTGGTCATTTTATCGCAACGAAACCTTCCGAGAAGGACTACTTGAAGCAGTAAATCTAGCTGGTGATTCAGATACCGTGGGGGCAATATTCGGTCAGTTAGCAGGAGCTTTCTATGGTGAAAGTAGTATACCAATTGACTGGATTATTTATGTTGACTCTTTGCAAGGCTTTTATCATTTTACAGAAGATTTATTCGAATTTGCACTTGCTAGCAGAGAGAAAAGAACAGAAGAAGCAAGTGTTTCATTGCAGCATAATCACCAAACCACTCCCTCGGTTAGAAAAGAAACTGCGATGGATGCTCGTCCTCTCGAAATCGTTGGCGAATTAGTTAATCGGCTGCGAGAGGAAAGGCAAAATGGCGCAACAGCGTCCAAATTAGTCCATTTCCTGGACCAAGAAAACGTTAGCTCTAACGTCCTTAATGAATACTTTGAAATTGCTTTTAATATTAAAAGTGAAGTAAGTCTATTGACTTTGAGAAAACGAGACAGGGATGTGTATCGCTACGTCTACAAGGATTACGCGATTGATCGTTACTTCAATCCATTAATAGATGCCGCCAAGGAGCAGTGGATTTCGGCGACTCATTATCCAGATCTGATGAATAGACTTCACCGAGAAATTTTTCGGGGGTTTGCGAAAGAGCACGAGTGCTATCTAATAGTTCGTGCGTCAAATCCTTTTAGCGGCGCCTATGTTGGAAAACCAGGATATCGTCCTGCTCCTTCGAGTCTTATTGCCGTTTCGCGTGTCTCAGAACCCAATCCAGGTTTAATGGCAGCAGACCCCAACGACGAGCGACTGCAATGTATTTTGCAAGATTCGCATCCCGCGATTTCGTATGATCAGTACATAAAAAAACTCAGCCATTATGGATTTGTAGTGGGTGAAGAAGACGAAGGGTACGTAATTCGAGATAAAAATGGCGTAATGCTTTACCCGACATATTACATTCACGGCATTTACCAAAAAGATAATGGCAATAACATTTGGTTTTACCCGGAAGGCGAAAAATTTCGCCACGAGCTGAATACAAGGTTTGGAGAAGAACTAGTTCAACTTGGTGCTCACAACGTATGGGAAAGAATAAATGATGCTTCTGTAGGCGTATTTGCTAGGCCGCAGCTTCCGGCTATTTGTTTCCAACCTTCGGCATCTGGAAGTGCAACCATAGCCATGGATGAGAAAGAATTAAGCGAAATTTATAATTACTGGGGCCTGAAATGGCCATTTTCACAAGATTAGGCCAAATGGAGGAAAATTCCATGATCGTAAAAGAGGCAGAAAACAGAATGGCGACGATGGAAAAATACAATGGCACTTTGGCTTCCTATCGACAAACAATGGAAAGCGCTATGGCTCAAACACGATACAGTGAAGAAGAAGCCAAGGCTTTAGAGCAAGCCAAGCTAATTTTTACTCAAACCAGACAGGCGGAACAAGAATACCTCCACCACCTTCCCCGCCCAACCCTGAGCCGCTGCCCAATATGCAACCAGCCGCTACAGAGGAAATTCGACCCTTACGGTCTAGATGGCCTATGGTGGCGTTCCGACGCAGTGGTGGAAGAGGAGCCGGCCTGCATGCATTTCTGCGTACTAAGAGGAGCGGTCGATTTTAATGGTCATCCTCTAAAAGGTGGAGATTTCGAAGCCCATATCGGCCCGCAGGTTCCTTACATTATTCCTCGATTAATGGAATGGCCGGAAATGGTGGCGGTGGTCAGCGAAATTCAAATGGAAAACGGGTACAAAGCTTATCCAATAGCCTATTTTGGAAAAAGAAGGCCGCCGCCTCAAGATTTAACCTCTGGATGGGCTCGTACCAACTACCTGTACACTACTCAATTGCAAAAAGTGCAATGGCGAATTCCTAATGATCCTTGGGATTTTGATCTTAGGCCATGGGTTACGCAAGGAAGGCTGCAATACTGCATATGGGAAAATGATAACCTAGTATTAAAAAGCTCAGTGGAAGAATTCCCATTTTTTGACCTTTCCGGGGAACGCCGGCCCACCGTGGTGAAAGATAATTCGGTTTGGCATGAGCCATTTCCTGAGGGAAGCATTATCAGGCCAATGTTTTGATGAATAATACAATGTAGCACCCGAAATCAGGAGTCTTTATGAGCAGTAATGTAAGCAGTTACGCATTGGAAAAGACAGAATCACTATTTCGAACCAAAATCGAAGAAACCGGCGATTGGGTGGTTTGGAATGTGCGAAGATTTCGGGTGGAAGAGACGCTTGGCCAGCCGTACTCGGGAGTGGTGGAAGTAGTAACCCGTAATTTGGAGACCAAAGTAATCTCTTTAGCGGGGGCAGATTGCGTTTTGGAAATAGACCGCGGGTCGGAGCGTATTCGCAGATTTGGCGGAATTGTTATCAAGATTACTAATATTGGAGACCAGCAAGAAAAAGACCTAGCTCAAATACATTTTGCGCCGGCCCTCAGCACCTTGGATTTCGGTACTAATTCCCGGTCGTTTGAGGAAATGACCACCGCGCAAATTGTAGAAGTGGTGCTCAAAGAAGGGCTTAAGGAATTCTACCGTCCGTTTATAGCGCTTTTCTCATGCGTTGATTGTATATCCACAATGCTGAACCCAATTTATTATGTCGGTCTTATCGATTGCTCTCATAGCTTCAGAAACAGCGTTTATAAGTCGATCCATGGTTCTAGGAGAGTGTCCTCGAAT
>JBNKEI010000189.1:0-4362 GCA_050288705.1 Myxococcales bacterium | reverse complement strand
GCCCCCTGGATTCCCGCTTTCGCGGGAATGACGGAGGGCGTGGTGCCGGATATGGGGACACGCCCCGAAACGGTAAGCAACAGCGTTAGGAGCGGCGTTATCCCCCTAGGAAACCGCCAGTTTGGTGCGTCCAAAGTTGGGAATAGATACCATCAGTTTTAACCAATTGTTCATGGCTTCCCTGTTCTACAATCCAGCCTTTGTCCAGTATTACCAATCGGTCCATAGCAGCAATAGTGGAAAGACGATGAGCGATAGCAATTACTGTTTTTCCATGCATAAGTGAATACAAGCTTTGCTGAATAGCCGCTTCTACTTCCGAATCCAAAGCAGAAGTAGCTTCGTCTAGCACCAAAATGGGGGCATTTTTTAGCAATACTCTCGCAATAGCAATGCGCTGTCGTTGCCCCCCGGACAATTTTATTCCTCTTTCGCCAACTTGAGCGTCGTAACCACAGCGGCCGGCATGATCGATAAGTCCAAGAATGAAATCATGAGCCTCCGCTCTCATAGCAGCAGCGACCATTTCTTCTTGAGTAGCCTCCGGCCGACCGTAAAGAATGTTTTCGCGTACCGAGCGGTGAAGCAGAGAAGTGTCCTGCGTAACCATACCAATTTGGGCGCGTAAGCTTTCCTGGGTAACGCTACGAATGTCTTGCCCATCTATGGTTATTTTTCCCGATTCAACGTCGTAAAAACGCAGGAGCAGGTTTACCAAGGTGGATTTTCCTGAACCAGAACGGCCCACCAGGCCAACTTTTTCGCCAGGTTTTATTACAAGATTAAATTTTTCGATTACTCCTGATCCTTTCCCATAGTGAAAGGTAACATTATGATAATTAATATTTCCGCTAGCTATTTCTAGCTTTTTAGCTCCCGGTATGTCTACAATTTCGTGTGGTTTACACAGCGAAGTCATGCCATCGGCAACTGTGCCAATATTTTCAAATAATGCTCCAACTTCCCACATAATCCATTGGGCCATTCCATTCAAACGCAAGGAAAGGCTAATAGCCACAGCAATAGCTCCAGTAGTAACCTGATGAATCGACCAAAGCCAAAGGGAAGCCGCGGCAATACAAAATGTAAGTAAGTGGTTAAGAGCCTGAATACTTACACTGAAACCGGTTACCAAACGCATTTGCCGATGTACGGCGTCTATAAATGCTTGCATTCCTTCCCGAGCGTATTCCGATTCTCGATCGGTATGAGAAAATAATTTAACAATTTGTATGTTAGTATAACTGTCCACAATACGACCAGTCATTGCCGAGCGTGCATCTGCCTGATACGTAGATGCATTTTTTAGCCGGGGAATAAAATAAAGCTGAATACCGATATACATAATCAGCCAGACCACTAGAGGCAACACAAGGCGAGGGTCAGCTCGGCCTATCATTACCAGCATGGTTATAAAATATACGCTTACGTATACTAATACATCTAGCAACTTCATTATGGTTTCGCGCACGGAAACTGAAGTTTGCATTACTTTGGTGGCAATTCGGCCGGCAAAATCATTTTGGTAAAATGACACACTTTGATGAAGTAAATAGCGGTGCGCAAGCCACCTAATTACCATAGGGAAATTGCCTAAAAGCGATTGATGGACCAGTAGAGAGTGAAGAAGACCCAGTCCTGGTAAAACAACCAACAGTACGCAGCTCATAAACAAAAAAGTGTGCCATTGCTCCTGAAACAATGCTAATGGCGATTTGGCTACTAACCAATCGACCAATCGTCCTAGCAATCCAAACAGAGATCCTTCCAAAACTGCAATGGTGGCAGTGACCATGGACATGATCACTAGGGTTGGCCACATTCCCTTCGTATAATGCAGGCAGAAAGCCAACAATCCTTTTGGAGGCTGGATTGGTGGTTCTGCAGGAAAGGGATGGATAAGTCGTTCAAAAAAACTAAACACGATATTCTTTCTATTTGCTAACAAAACTTTTGCTGGGACCATGCCTACAGCTCAGCCCGAGAAACAATAATTACTGAGCTGCAATTTCCTCAAGAAAAAGGGAACGAGAAACCTAGTCTGGTAACTGCTAGGCAATTGACTTTATTTTCTCCATATCTTTTCGTCGCCAACAAATCAAGGGAATCATTGATTTGCTATACCCCAATTGTCCATCATCGCTTACCCACAGAACTGCCAAACCGCGCTTTTGCGCCAAATCAGCAATATGCTCTTTCCCCGACACAAACAAAGCCTTGGTCCAAATTTCAGCTCGGGCCGCGTCTTGCGCCACCACAGTAACGGCCGCTAATCCCCCTTGAGCGCTCATCCCGGTTCGTGGATCAATAATGTGGTGAACCTTTCTGCCTTCCCAAAGCCACCTTCTTATTCGTAACGACGAAGTCGCACAACCCACATCTTTCAATTGAAGAGCCGCTATAGGCACATTGCCCCCACGGGGGTCTTCCACTCCAACCAGCCATCCACTTCCTTTTGGGCCATCGCCTCCAAACTGGCAATCTCCGCCGGCTTCGATACTATAAGACTGTGCAACACCTGCGAGTGCCCTAGCTGATAGACGTACCGCAAGTCCTTTCCCAATACCGCCTAAATCCACCGGACGTGGTCCTATGCGAACACTTAATGATTGTGAATTATGTTCATATAGCCATGGCTTGGTGGAAACGCTCTTAGACACGGCCGATTTGTTGGTCGCCGATAACGAAACTGTTCCGGTGCTAAATGAAAGAGTTCGGTCGTAACCAATTTCGAGCAACGACTGAAGAATACGGGGATCAAATAGACCTTCGGTTTCGCGATATCCGCGCACTGCTTCCAAAAGGGCCAAATAGCATTCCGGCAAAACCGAGTGCCATTTTTCGCCAGCAAAGTTTGCGCACATTAATGAGCTTGTTCGATCGAATCTTGTGCAAGCTAATTCAATGCGATCAAAAGCATCTTTGGCCGTTACCAAAGCCTTGCCTGCATCAGCGCTTGGATTTACAAGCTGAACCGTAATAGTCGAATGCATTGCGCGAAATTTTTTGGTGATGATTCTTTTTTTCATTGAAATCTGGTTTGCAGGTATGATCCCCGTCTTCATAGTAGTCCCCATGCGCGTTTCTACTGAAAGATTACAGAGTGAATTCTATGTGCTTGAACTCGTGTTTGCCTCTGTTTCCGGTGGTTCGGTCGATGAATCAGGTTCGGTCGATGAATCGACCTCAGGCTGAGATGGTCCAATCGATGTATCGTCATCAATAGCTGGGGTGGTATCGTCGGGTGAACTAGTCGAATCGCCCGCCTTAGAAATAAGATCCAAAAGTAACTCGATTTCCTTTTGGATAATATCGAGTAGGCCTTTCATAATGTTTTGGCAGGAATCACCAAGATTGGGGCCTTCTGCTTTTGACGCGCCATCGAATGCATCGATTTGATGGGGGTTTTGATAACGATCGCTCGAAACATTAGCATGATCTGACTTGATGAACCCGTTGTTTCGGGAAGGATTAATAGAATTACTCTCTTGGGAAAAGCCGATATTGTTCCCGTAATTTTTCGCTATATTGGACTGATTTGCACCGATTTTCATTGAAGTATTCCTCCTGTTGCTTTTGTTGTTTGGTTTTTGCAAACCATAAAGAAAACATTGCTTTTTTCATGCCAAGTCTTAATACAGAGTCGAAAAGCCTCCTGCGCCCATGCTTGTTGCGTAAATGAATATGATAGGAAGATAATTGGGAATGAATTGATCACAGATTAGCGGATCAATTTGTTCGTATCCATAATTGGTGATCATCTGCCTAGCCAGAGTTGCGCTATTCACTAAGTCCTCGAATTGAGGATAAGATGATTCACGAGAGGAATGCCGGTTTTGCAGATTCCATTTCCCATAAGCACTACTAACTAGCGAGGGGCTTATTGGATAGTGAGAGCATGCGCCAGTCACTAAGAGCATTGCCTAAATTGTTCTCCTTAGCAGGCCTTGTTAGTGGGCATGGTCCATACCTCTATTTGCATTTTATATGTTCATTCTCATATTAATTGTATGAAAAGACAACCGCAGCACAAATTATGTCGTCTTAGCCGTCATCACTGAATGGGGGAAAAGTAACTGTTATCTGGTGGACTCACAAAATAAAAGGTTTGCATCAAAATGACTATATCATGGCCGCCAAGACCGACCAAATTTCCAATAGGCAAGGAATTTAAGAACTGAGGGAGAGGGCGGCAAGAGTTAAACTCTGCACCATATTTGTTCTTCCCAATAAAAACTGTATATTTGCTCGCTCCCAGGCGATTGCCTGCGCATAATGAATGAATGTGGCCTCGCGAGCTCGGAATTCTGCGCTGTGATGCAGGCGACGATTGCCCAGCTGTTTACTAGGGATTGCTTGATG
>JBNKEI010000188.1:0-4293 GCA_050288705.1 Myxococcales bacterium | reverse complement strand
CAGTAGAAAAAGCTAACAATATTTTAAAAGATATACATGAATCGGTACTTTCAGCAGCGGCAGGAAAAACCGAAACAAAAATGGACGAAAGGCAACATCAAGGTGAATACCGGGTAATTGCCGAAAAATATAACCAATTGCTCAGCGGCATCTACTCTCCGGTAAGCAAAATTTATAGTGCAATGGAAAAACTTTCCCGTGGTGAAATACCCGATAAGTTGAATGAAAGTTTTAATAGCGAAATGGAAAAGCTGAAAACCGGCTTAAATTTGTTAATTGATTCAGCGCGCTCCCGCGATGCGGAATTGCTGACTTTATTTACTGCTGCTGCCAATGGCGATTTAACTAGAAGAGGAGATTCTTCTAATCATCAAGGAGTAACCTCCAAAGTAATTGCCTCGGCCAATGCCTTAATTGATTCTATGGACAAAATGATTTTGGCCCTCAACAAAGCCTCCGATGAATGGGCCAATGGCAATCTTTCCGCGCGTGTCACCGCTGATTTTAAAGGTTCGTTTGAGAAGTTAAAACGCTCCAGTAATAATGCAATCGAGAAAATGGGGATTACTCTTCAACGAGTAGCTAGCAACACTACCCTGCTGGCTAATTCTTCCCAAGAAATCGCCAAAGTCAGTGAAACCATGTCTAGCAATGCGGAAGAAACTAGCTCGCAAGCAAAAATGGCTTCTGTAGCCTCGGAACAAGTCAACAGGAATGTACAAACGGTGGCCACTTCTACCGAAGAGATGAGCTCCAGCGTAAAAGAGATTGCAAAAAACGCTTCCGAAGCAGCGCGGGTGGCCAGTTCGGCAGTAAAACTGGCGGAAGGCACTAACACCACCATAGGCAAGTTAGGTCAAAGCAGCGCGGAAATTGGTCAAGTAATCAAAGTAATCACCTCCATCGCTCAGCAGACTAATCTTTTGGCACTTAATGCCACCATCGAGGCTGCGCGAGCGGGAGCAGCAGGAAAAGGTTTCGCGGTAGTGGCCAATGAAGTAAAAGAACTGGCCAAAGAAACTGCTAAGGCAACCGAAGACATTAGCCGCAAGATTGAAGCCATTCAAGGCGACACCAAGAGCGCGGTGGATGCAATTAGCGAAATCGGCGAAGTCATAAAACAAATTAATGACATTCAAGCAAGCATTGCCAGCGCGGTGGAAGAACAAAGCGCAACTACTAATTCCATTGAAAGAAATGCTTTAGAGGCTGTTAAGGCCACCTCGGAAATCGCCCAAAATATCAACGGGGTTGCTCTTGCTGCTTCCAATACCGCCACTGGCGCGGGAGACACTCAGAAAGCAGCGGCGAGCCTGACAACGATTACTCACGAACTACAGTTACTGGTAGACCATTACCGGACTTAGGGTTTTTCCATTTCCCATGGAGACGGCTGAGGAATGGCTACTCAACACCGCTTGAGTAGCCAAGCCGTCAAAGTCAGAGCTTGTTTATTTATTCGCCCCGATCATCAGCTACCGCGTTCTATATTAACACGACCTGGCAGCGGATGCTGCTTATGGTACATAGCCCGAGCAAGCAGATTATCGACCACCTGGGGCTGGCTTGCGAAATGTACGTGTACGTAGCTCGCCAAAAGATCGCCGCATGCAAACCCTTCGGTCATAGATTCCTCGAATTTGCTTCGCCGAGGATAAATGCAATAAGCAGCCTTCCATGGAGAAGGATTATTCGAACAAGGACTATTCGCGGTCGCAATAGTCTCGGAATAATGAAACTCGTGTCCGCGTAGGCAAATGCCTGGCTCCCCGAGAAGACACGAATTAAGCAACTCGACCTTCACATAGCGAAGGGCAGCGAGCTTGGCCCGCATGACGCTGCGCACTGGCAAAACACCCACCATTGGGTGGCAAGTCCCATCTCGCAGTTCGATTGACTCGCTGAGATAGAGCAGCCCTCCACATTCGGCGTACAGCGGCCTGCCTGCAAGCGCGTATTTTTTTATAGCCAGGCGCATAGAGAGGTTAGCAGCAAGTTGTGCTGCAAAAAGTTCGGGGTATCCTCCCCCCAAATACAAAAGATCAATCTCGGGCAGATCGGAATCACCAAGCGGGGAAAAGTTAACAAGCTGAGCACTACGCTCTTCCAAAGCCTCTAGGTTGTCTGGGTAGTAAAAGTGAAAAGCGGGGTCGCGAGCAATACCAACTCGCACCGATAGCTTGGCCGATAGCTTGGCCGATGACTTGGCCAACAGCTTAGCCGTTAGGCTAGTTGGATTAACTGCGGTAGTATTTACCGGGTGAGTATCTAGGGAATTAGGCTCTAGGTCGAGTATGGCCGACAAATCGCAGCAAGACGCGGCTGTTTCCGCGAAGCGATCCAAAGTCTGACCAGGAAGAACAGCCCCGTCGGCGGCTACCAACCCTAAATGGCGGCTAGGAAGCGCAGGCAATGAGCCACTAGTAAAAGTTCCCAGCACCGGCGGCAGATTGCTGTAATGAAGAGCCTCGGCAATGGTAGCTCCATGACTTGACGAACCAACGCGATTTAGGATTACCCCTTCCACCTTGACCGCCGAATCGAACTCCACAAAACCCTTTACCAAGGCTGCGGCACTGCGAGACATGCCGCGCACGTCCACCACCAATAGAACCGGCGCCCCCAATAGCGCTGCAATCTCGGCAGTACTTCCGGCTGACCCTTGAGCATGCGCACCATCAAAGAGCCCCATGACCCCCTCAACAATACACAAATCGGCGTCCGCCGAATGGCGCGCAAAGCTTGCACGCACCTCCCCCTCGCCCATCATCCATCCATCAAGGTTGTAACAGGGCCTTCCCGCAGCGTGGGCAAGGTAAGTGGGATCTAAGAAGTCCGGGCCTACTTTAAAGGGTTGAACAATTAGTCCGCGGCGACGGAAGGCGGCGATGAGAGCGAGCGTAATGGATGTTTTGCCGGAGCCGCTTTGCGTTGCGCAGACTACCAAGGTTTTTGGGCGGTTTTTCATGGAGTTTGGAGGATTGGTCATGGCGGATTGCATAGCATTGGTTCTTGCTCCAAAGCCAGCGCTCCGACCGCACTGCATGCCTAAACTGCTAGAAAACGCCGCTGCAACAACATCTGCAAATCGCGACGACCATCGACTATTAGCATTATAGCTACTCAACACCGCTTGAGTAGCCAAGCCGTTAATTTTAACATTTCCTCTTCTATTATTAAGGCTTGGCTTGTATTGCTTTTTGTTTGCGCGTCAACCTATTTTGTTGTGAGCGAGGTGCAAAGCCGTGACTGTACGAGAAATTGAATCCGAGTTGCTCACCCGGTGCGTCGCTGTGGCACGAGAAGTAGTATCACCTGCTCTAGACTCCACCCAAGATCCTCAGAATCAACGAGAAGCCAATGTGTTCCGACTTGCAGCGATGGTCGTACAATCACATTTTCCTCGTGAATCCAAGAGCTTAATGCAGGCAAGCGAGCGATACTTTACCAAACATCCAGACGAAAAATTAGCCGTGGTTGAGGTTGTGCGAAATGGCTGGGTTTTGAGCCTACCTCGCTTACGAGACATGCTAAGTCACCGGCTTTTATATGAGATGTCATGCATAAAAACCTAGTATTTCATACTCAAACCGCATTAG
The DNA here is from genome assembly GCA_050288705.1 of Myxococcales bacterium. Lineage (GTDB taxonomy): Bacteria > Myxococcota > Myxococcia > Myxococcales > UBA5297 > JBNKEI01. The sequence goes on along the minus strand of JBNKEI010000188.1, from coordinate 694 downwards.
CAGATGGCTTGCGAGAGCTATTCAAGCAACTTGAAGATCGACTTTCACTTTGCAGCCCGTTAAATGTTTATTTGGCGGGAGGTATGGCGGTTCATCTATATACGGCCAATAGAGTTACCAATGATGTTGACGCAGAATTTGCAGGCCGGGTTTTCCTTCCCAATGACCTAATGGTGGAAATAAAGCTCGAAGATGGATCTCCTCAGGTAATGTATCTGGATACCAATTACAATTCGACCTTTGCGCTTATGCACGAGGATTATCAGGATGACGCAATTCCAATAGATTTGGGATTGAATCAAATGCGGATTTATGTACTTTCTCCTGTTGATCTTGTGGTTAGCAAAATTGCCCGCTTTGCTGAAAACGACAAAGAAGACATTATTTCTTTAGTTCGTATTGGTCTGACCTCAGCAGATGAAATCGAACAGCGTGCAACTAGCGCATTGGCTGGATATATTGGTGGGCAAGCAATGTTGCTTTTAAATCTTCGAGATACTCTTGCTCTTGTTCGTCAGGTGGAAGCCGAACGTAGCGAAGGTATCGCGAAAGAGCACCTTGTAAGGAATATCGATGAACCATAAGGTGGACCGGGTTATCTGGAAAATAATGGCTTCCTTGCCAAATGCCTTGCCAATACGGATCTGGCAGCCCTAGCCAGTGGCACGGAAGAAAAGTCCGCCGTACTGCCGCA
>JBNKEI010000187.1:0-48688 GCA_050288705.1 Myxococcales bacterium | reverse complement strand
TTTCACTTGGTGTTTTTCTACCTTGCAAATGACTAATTCGCTAGGCCATTGCGCTAGGTTGGGCTTGCTTTTACTCGCTGACGAATCAGTAGCAATAGGTGATTCGCCTTCTCCTACAAATTCCACATACTGGTCGCCATGTTTACCGGCATAAGTGCTGTAAACCCGGTAAGTGGCTGGTTCCACCTGCTTTTCGGCTATTCCTTCTTGATTGGTGGTCAGGGTTTCCTCTATACCCGAGAGCAGCGTGATCTTAATTTTTACTCCTGGTATTGGCTCGCCGGATTCGTTTTCCACTACTCTAAGAATAACCTTGTCCAATCGGGGAGGAGGCAAGGGCTTTACCACTTTTGGCGCCGGAGTCTTTTTTGGAGTGAGCACCGGGCAGGCGTCATTGCTATCTACCAGCACCAGTTTTTCGGTTTTGCCGGAATGATCAAAGTAAAAGAACATTCCTTCCTCGGCCATTAAGCGCAATACAAAATCGGAATCACTTTCTTGGAACTGAGTGCAGCATTCTCGAGGGGGATACTTTTTTAATAAACGCGCTTCAACTTCTCTTTGAAAAGGTTTTAAGCCTTGGAGAATAACCGAGACAATAATTTCTGCAGCAGACATATTTTCAAAAACGCGACTGCGCTTTCCGTACTGCAGAGCATAAACCGCCGCCGCTATGTTGAACCGCACAATGGATTGGCCAGCGCTTTGGCTGCTAATTTCCACCCGAAATATTATTCCGGTAAAGGTTCTTTTCTGTTTTGGGCCGCGAGAAAGAATCAGAGCACATGATTTTCCTGTTAGACTGGAGTAATCAATATCCGTACGCTCAGTAACCACGTCCACATTACCTTGGTAGGGATAGCTGATAGCTTCGCGGATGTGGAATTCTAAAACCACCCACTCGTCGAGACTGCTCGAAGACCTGTTGGTGGATTCAGTCTGGAAGACCGCGCTTACTTTTGGCAAAGCCTTAACTCGTTTGTTTGGTTTCATTAATGCTCCGTTTTTACGGAAAAATGGCGAGAATCTAGCGCTTGCAAATTCTCTTTGGGGAGACGCAGACAGGAAACACAAATAACCAGTGAGCTGGCGGGTGCAGGTGTCTAAAATTAAACAGCAATCTGCAAATCCTTTGTTGGGCAGCTAACTATACAACAAAATTACCTGGAATGGGGAGCAAAGTAGCCGAGACAGCATCGACTAAGGGCTAGCCGAGAGTGAGCCATTAAAACCTGTTTGACCTGTTTTATTGGAAAAGATAGCCGAGGTTTACATTTACTACCCACGGTTCCGGCCCAACTTGACTTTGAATGTTTAAGAGCCTACCGAAATGAAGCCCAAATACTAGTCCACCGATAATGAAGTCAGCTCCTAGTACCCCTGCCAGGCTTCGTCTGGGCCACGCTTCGGAAAATGAATCGAAAGCGGCTCCAAAATCGAGCCCGGCCAGGCCATAAACACTACTGAATAGGGGAGTTTGTATGAAAATATCTAAGGGGAGTCGTAGTTGAAGATTGGTAACATAGAACCAGTTGCCTAATAGGCGGGAATCCCCAGAACGAAACCCCTCTAGATTTCCGTAGTTGGAAAGAAAGAAAGGGGGGGCAAACCTACCGCCGGTAGAGCCTCCCAGTGCTACCCGCCAAAAAATGTGCGTGCGCCCAATTAAACGAAATCGAATTTGCATGTCGGTATCTGCTCTTAAGTAGGAAAACTTGCGGACAGGCAAGTACCCCACTTCTCCTTCCAGTAGCAGTGATAGGCCGTCGATCGGTCCGGCAAACGCGTGCATGCGCATGGTATCTAGACCGATAAGCGCTGAGGCGACAAGCTGGGGTTCCACTCCTGCGTTGAGTCTTTGCCATTCAGAGTTCAAATCACCATTGTAATCAGTGAAATCAAAGCGCTCGATACCCTGAATTTGAAGACTTGCTTCTACTCTGCGAAAGCGGTCCAAGGGGTAGGCTACCAAGCCAGCAACTCCAAACTCTCGCAGTAAGTAATAGTTTTCGGTGTCCTTAAAGGTGCGATCGCGAAGGGGCTCGAAAGTATGAAATATTCCCATGCCCCATTCGAGGCGTCGAGTTTGGTTTAAATAGAAAAGAGAGCCCTCAGTTAGAGTAAGTGATCCATGGATAGCCAAATTGACTGAGAATAAATGATCACGCATTAGATCGGTAATAACCAAGCCAGCGGCGCCAAAAGAACTGGAACCTACCCCTCCTCCTCCGGCTAGTTCCATCCGCCAGTTGCCAGAGTCTATCGGTTCGTAGAGCACGGTATCTGGAGGAATAGATAAACGAGGATAGTCAATGTAGTGAGTTGGGGTTGCTGTTAAGGTAGGATGCGAAGTATCTTCGGGCTCATTTAGAAGAACGTTTTTAGAAATGCGGTACAACTGTTGAGTTCCCCCTTGATAAGCAATGGTAAGAAGAGTGTCGTTAGTACTTGCCGCGGCCGATGTTATTGTCGCGGAAGTATCGGTGAGTCTTTTGCATGCTCCATTTTTTAGAAGCCACAAATCTGGTTTTCCGGAGCGATGGGATAAGAAAACAATTCCACCTAATCCCACGAATGGATTACGATCGTCCTGATGACTAAAAGTGAGCCGATTTGATGTTTGGGTTTTTAAATCGAATTCATAAAGATTAAAAGCATGGTTTTCGGTTTGATCGGAAGAAAAGAGAATGCGATTATTATCCCAAAAAAGGTCGTTTTTTGACCAGATCGAATTAGTTAGCCTTTTAATCTGATAAGACTTGTGGCCGCGTAAAGGAACAAGGTACAGGTCACGAAATCCATCCGCGGCTACCCCTGCAAAAGCTACTGCTCGACCATCAGGCGATAAAGCTGGATCGTAGATTTCGAGCACGTCCCCGACTTCTAATACTTGTTGTTTCTTAAGTGAAAGCTCAATGTGCAGCTTTCCCTGGTTCAATGATTCTCGACTTCTCACCGAAAAAATATGTAAGCGATCGCTTTTTCCATTTTTGGCAACATATACCAGGGTGTGAGAACGAAGGGTGAATACTCGTCGGTCACCAGGATGCAGCGACTCAATTCCTGGTCGTTGGTCGCGAGCCACCAGAATTCGTGAATCTGGATCGCGAATATCTTGCAACCAGATAGACGAAAGACCGGTCTCTCTTTCTACTGTTCTATACAAAAATAGTGTACCGTCGTCGGAAACGCATAAAGAATCAGGTTCTTTTTCGGTAGACGAATACAAATCAAAATCAGAAAGCTTTTGTTTTGATTTAAGCCATTCATTAAAGTATCTTTTCTTTAACCAGTTTTCATATTTTTGCTGAATTTTATAAGCTGGTTCATTAAGGGTTTTGGAAACATATTCTTCAAAATTTTTTGGTTGAGAAACTGGCTCGGAAAAACTTTCTGAAGACTGGCGATATTTAGAAAATGAATCGAAAGCGAATTGATCCATGGTCAATTCGCTTGCCAGTTGGTAAATGTTTTCCAATATTTCCACAATTTTGGGACGGCCATATACTTCCGCAAGGAAAGTTAGTCTTGCTTGGCCCAACTTGTAAACACCTAAATATCCTCCTGCCTGGTTATCAAAAAACGCAGGTAGAGCATAACCCTGCAGGGGGTCAGGATTGACTATTAAATCGCGAACTAAAGAATCACTTTCGGGGTCCATTCCATCATAGGCCCCCCATTCAGCTAGTCCTTCAATAAACCACAAAGGAATGGCGGCGAGCGGCGGACTTACCCCTTTTCCTTGACAGACATCGCGAATTTTTTGCAGCGTCACCTGATGTACCATTTCGTGAGTGGCTACATGGGTAAAATGGCGTAGGTCGCCAAAAAATGGTACTGCCATGCGTAAATCTATGGTGTCGGTTACCCCTAAAGTTCCCTCGGAAACTGCAAAGGTATTGGTTGCCAAAAACTCAGGGTACGAAGCGTAAAGAATAAAAGGGATGGGCGTTCGAGGCAAATAGTGAAAAGTATCGGTAAGTCGTTCATATGCTTGCTGGATTACAGAGGCTGCATAAGAAGCGGCAATTTGTTCGCGATCGTAGTAGTAAAGACGAATTTTACCGCCTCCGCGATTGCTGGAGAATTCAAAAATTCTCCAATCCTGTTGCCAATAATGGACGAGGTTCTGTCCTGGGCGTGAGGGGGTAATTGAAACGTCCTCCCACTCACTTGGAGGACTAATCCCTAGACTTGTTGCCCAAGGCAACCGATTTGGGTGGAGTAATGAAGACTCCGAAGAGAGTAAAGTTCGGTTTGTCCAGCCGAAATCAGAAAACATCGGTCTCAATGTTGGCTTGGATAACGAGGTATAAGCATGGGCGGGAATGGTTATTAAACACCCAAGCAAGGCAACAATAAAAAGTAGTAAGTTTCTGGTCATTAGGTTTAGGAATCGCCAAAGGGCGAGTTACCAAAACGCTAGACACGGGGTTCCAAGGCCGCATGAGAATGACGGGGGAGATGTTTAGAATTTGCCATTAGGGCTATCCAATAATGCCCATTAGGGTTTTATTCGATTTTTTTGCAGTAACTATTCAGCGCTTGACAGTGATGCTATTACCCCCCAAAAAGCCGGTCGAACTAGACAATAATAATTTTTATTGTTCGATACGAGCCCAAAAGCTCATTTACAAAACCATAGGAGGAGACAATGAAAAAAATGATATTTTTAGCATCGATCATTGGAGTGCTAAGCATTGCTTCGTTGTCGTTTGCTCAACAAGTTGTAACCTTTCCGGGAAGTACATGCAAACCGTTATATCCATCAATCATATCAGGTTTCACTTACTCTCCAAACTTTATTACCAATACTGGCGCCCAAAACATAAGGGTAGCTTGCCCATTGGCTCGTGTTTTTTCAGGCTCAAATACTGCATCGATATTGCTGAAAGCAACCAATGTTTCTGTCTGTCGGGTGGTGAGTAACGCAGTTTTTTCAGGTGCGATTTCTTTTGCACCCATATCCCCTAACGGAACACCGGTTAATGTATATGCTCCTTCTGACGCTGTACTTAGTGTTACGTGCACGCTTAATGCATGGGGAGGTAGAATCGAAGGGATTGGTGTTTTGCTTCCATAGTGATTAAGTAGATATGGTTTATCAGGCTTCATGCTTCATATTTTTTGATGCTTGATAAACCATCGCTAAAACAAAAAACTTGGCTTTTTTGATTAACCCTTTCCAAACGGATTGAAAAATGAAAGTTTCAAGTCGCACGTCGGCGCTGGTCATTGTTGGACTTGCCATCTGCCTGTATGGAGCGCACCGGCTTTTTAGTTCGACCGCGGAAAAGCAAGAGATAGAAAAAGATTCACTTGTATCTCCTTCGGTTTCATCACCTTCTGATGATTTTCAAAATGAAAGAGATTCTTTTTCGAAAAAAAATGAGAATTCCAAGGACATTAAGCAACTTATGGCGGAAATTTCTTCGCTTCGTCAGCAGGTGGCTCAGCTCGCTGTTACTACGCAGGCAAAAACAGAAGCTAATAAGCCGGAGGAAAAAAATAATAACCTTGTGGAAACAATGTTTGATCCAAAAATGGTAGAGAAGTCAAAAAAAGAACATCAAGAAAAAATGGAATCGCTAGAAGATAAGTTTTATAGCGAACCAGAAGACTCTAAGTGGTCTTCTTCTGCTTTATCGGCCATTCGAGAAGCACTTCAGCCGAACGAGGTTATGCGTAATGCAGTGCGAAATATTGAATGCCACTCGACCATGTGCCGACTGGAATTAGCTGATGACCAGTCGAAAGCATTTGAATCTGAATCTATTGATGCATTCTCACAAAACCTGACTCCCGATTTATCTAGAGTCATTGTTCACCGCGCTGATGAAGGGCACGGAAAGCAAACCGTGATTTTGTATGTGTCCCGTGAAAACATGCTGGCGCCGAATCGATAATAAACCGGGATTGTAAAAAGGCGGCTTATGCCGAATCGAGAGGATCGTTGTTTTGGAGCTCAGGAGGCAATCTTCTTGGTGGTACTACGATCTCAGGAGGCATAGGAATGCTGGCATAGCTAGCTGCTTGCGGAACCATCAGAATTTTCCCAATTCGCATGTAGTTAGCTTTTATTCGATTAACACGCTTTATTTCAGCAATAGAAGTACCATATTTGCGCGCCAGGGCACTCAGGGTGTCTCCTCTGCGAATGCGATGCTTGACCATTTTTGTCAAAGCTTTGTTTCCTGGTAGAAGCGGGTGAATTCTTCTGCCTAACTCCTGTGCTCTCGGATTGAAATAACGTACATGGAAGTGATCGCGATGGTTGCGCGCGTGGCGAATCAGAGACTGGCGGCCAGCTCGAAAAAGCGAATCAAGCCAAGCTTTATCTTCTCCTATGGAAACTGCATAATTATACAGTCGCTTTTGCAGTTTCCTGTCTAGAATGATCAGCTGGATGTCGCCGTGAATGACCAGGGCCCGAACTAATGCCCAATTTCGGCGCACATCGAAAAGCCCTCTTCTTCGTTTTTTGGTCTTACTGGTAGGAAGACGGTAGATAGGTAGATCAATATCCCGTCCTGACTGGTGACTGAGATGTGGTCGCAGCCATCCTCCGTTCCGGGTGCTGAGATGAGAAATGCGAATTGGCGGGGTGTTTTCAACTTTTTCGGCAACTTCATTAATTGCTGCGGTTACATACTGTATGGTCTCTTCAGTTCCGTAAGATTTGCTAGGATTAGTAACAATCCAGTTTTTCCCCTCGGGAAAAGGAATGCCATTAATTAATCTTCCAGCATCGGTAAACCCTAAAGAAATCGAGCCCAACTCTTCTGGATTTTTTTTCCAAAGTTTACGCAGCTCTTCGTTGCTTATATCGGCTGTGTATCTTATTCCATCGGTTTTTGCTTGGGTTGCCGGATGATTTTCCGCCTCGGGCTCAGGTTCTTCGATGATAAAAACTTTCTCGGAACGAAAAAACTGCTTTGGCAATTCCTTTCGGTAGCTATTTGATTCAAGAATCGAAGGGGATTTCCAAGCGAAGCTTTTTAGAGAGACTAACCCACTCACCAATATCATGGCCCCGATAATTCTCGGCTGCGCCATCAAGACACCTCATTAAGCATATAATCAAATGATATTAAATTTTAGCCGTATAAATGTATGAATGTCTATGAAAAAATTACCCGAATTGGCTGTTTTCTCGACTGTAGCATCGTGTAAGTCTTGCGGTGAATTGGTTGAGAGCCCAAAGTAAAACAAATGCGGGCTTGCTCACCAAAAGCCGAAAATTGGAGTTTTTTTTCAGCGGTGTAGACCATGACGTTTCATTTTTCGCCAAAGAGTAGTTGATGAAACGCCCAACTCGTGTGCGACTAGCATGAGATTGCCAGAATGGCGGGTTAATGAAGATAAAATGGCATTTTTCTCGGCTTCAAATATAGATTCCGAAAGACTTAATGCGGTGGACAGTCCGGTTGTTACAGCAGCAGCCGGAGTTTGAGGAGTAGGGCAAGCAGCGGCTAAAAAAGGGAAATCAACTGGGCCAAGCTCATCGAATTCAGCTAGCGCCGCGGCTCTTTCCACTGCGTTTTCTAGTTCGCGAACGTTTCCCGGGTAATGCCAAGTACATAGATGTCTAATAGCTTCGGGAGTCAGTACTCGGCGAGTGCCGCAGCGGGCATTATACCGATGGAGAAAATGCTGGGCTAAGAGGGGAATGTCTTCTGCGCGTTCTCGCAGGGGCGGAACTTTTAGGGGCACCACCGCTAGCCTATAATAAAGATCCTCTCGAAATGCTCCTTCGGCCACTGATCGAGAGAGAATGCGGTTGGTTGCAGTAACCAACCGCACATTAATTTTGACCGAAGTGCTCTCTCCAATACGACGAATCTCGTGTTCTTGGATGGCGCGCAAAAGCTTAGCTTGAAAAGCAAGGGTGGTCTCGGTTACCTCGTCGATAAAAAGGGTGCCGCCATCGGCCTCTTCAAAAAGACCTCGCCGAGCTTTGATGGCTCCAGTAAAGGCACCTTTGGCATGACCGAACAGCTCACTATCGAGAAGCGTTTCGGTCATTGCTGCGCAATTAACTGCCACAAATGCTTTTTCTCGTCTATTCGAAAGGGTATGTACTGCACGCGCCACTAATTCTTTTCCCGTTCCGCTTTCGCCCATAATAAGAACTGTAGCGTCTGAGCTAGCGGCGCGAGCTATTTGCATGCCTAGCCTGCGAATTTGTTCGCTTTGGCCCACAATGGAATGCAGCCCGTGCACACGGCGAAAATCATCGGTGAGCAGAGAAACCTGGGAAAGAAGACGCCGTCTTTCTACTGCCTTTTCTACGCGAATTAGCAGCTCCGGCACTTTGAATGGTTTGGCGACGTAATCGAAAGCTCCTCGTCGCATAGCTTCTACTGCACTTTCAATGGTGCCATAGGCAGTCATTACTATTACTTGGCTGCTAGGAGCAATGGACTGAGTTTTTTCCAGCAAATCGAGTCCATTCAGTGGCTCCATTTTTAAATCGGTAAGAACCACATCGAATGGGCGGGAAGAGAGTTGGGCGGTTGCTTCTTCTACTGATGTTGACTCAACTACTTCATATCCTTCACCACGCAGTAGTAGCGCAGTAGTAGTGCGAATGTTTTTTTGATCATCGACCAGCAGAACGCTGCCCTGGTCTGACGTTGCGCAATTCACTGTATTCGCTACTGTATTCACTGGTGATTGTCCCTAAGAAGCCAGCCCCGATAGCAGAAGAACATGGGATTTTGAAATTACCTAATATGAGCAAAGGATTACAGTCCAAACTGCCAGCTTGCTAAAATCATTGAACCCCCAAGCTCTAAATTACCTAGGGCCTCGTTGTGGTTGGTTTGCGCCCAAAGATAGCCGAAATCAAGCCCGATTCTATGGCGGCCCCAAGGTATCTCAGTCCCAAGTCGAAAACTCATGGCAGGTAGCACAAAAAACTGAGAACTTGGTTGGTTAGCAATTACAGTGTTGCTCCAACCCAAACACACCCCGCCGCCCATTGCAATACGCGGAGTAAAGTGACCAGCTAGCGGGCGCAGTTTCCATATCAAATCAGTGATGAAAAAGGCGCTACTAATGTTAGTGCTGAAGAGAAACGAAGAGAGTCCCTTGGTATGCTTGACTGAGAATCCTAACCCGTAATGCATCATGTTGGCAGAAATGCCTATCGCGAGGTTTTCTCGACCAAGTATTGGTATGGCAACCCACTGCGCGGAAATTGCGGCCTGTAACCCCCAAGCTCCTACCTGAGTTTGATAAGCCATGCCTGCCTGTGCGCCAAAAAAGAAACGCGGACCATTTGACAGTTGGTAGTCGGAGGATTTGCTAGTTTCATCTTCTTCCTTTTGAGAAAGCACCGTGCTTTCCGGTTGGTGTGCTGCAGAAAGAGTGGCTTTTGCCATCGAATTGGCATCGATCGTTGGATTGCTTGCTGCTGGCGCTGAAAGAGATGGAGAAGGGGGTGGCAGAATGTGGCGTGGGACCTGTGCAACTGATGGTGCCGTGCTGCTTTCGCTAGTAGATTTGTTGGTATCGGGACTCGGTTTTCGCAGCAATTGTTGTTTATTATTAGTGATAAGCAGAGGGCTTTTTTTCCTTTGTTCTTCTAGCAATACAAGTATTCCTCCTTCTCCGGGGCCTGTACGCACAAATAGAGTATGTATTCCTTTGGGGACGGTGACAGTTTTAAAAAGAGAGCGACCGGCAGATGGGCGCAAATCCCAGTTCTGAGAAGAAGTTCCCTCGGTAATGAAAGAGTACGATTTTTGTCCATCGTAAAGTATGTCGACATCTAAGGGGGCATGGGTGCGTGACCATCGCAAAACTGTTACTTTTATTGTTACGGGGCCTCGCACTGCTGCTCGAAGGGTTTTTTCTGCTTTAAGGCGTAGATAATTTATCTTGTTGTGCGCAATTGTCTGGTGGTTGGTTTTAATAAAGATTGTTTTTGCGGAAACTGGCGCAATGAAAAAATAGGAAAACCATATGGCTAGTTTCATTACCCGCCCAGATAGAAGAAGACGCATTTTTTCAAGCATGAAATGCAGCATAGCGAGACCCAAGCTGGCTCGTCTACTCGTAAAACCAAGCCATAGGTCCATACACCTTCATGTGACCATGATTGTATTCATTTGATTGCTATTGTAGAACCTACGAATCTGTCCCGAAAAGTATGCGAGGCGCATGCTGGCTTTCGTGGCTAGCTAACAAACTTAAATCCCTTTAAGCGATTAAATTTCCACCAAATTTTATATGGAGCATCGGTCAATGAGCATTCTATTAATTGAAAACGCATCTCGCCTATACGAGCAAAAACCTTTCCGTTACGCCAAAAAATTTGTGCTTCGTAATCTTTGCCAAGATCCAAAGTTGCAATTACTTTAGAATCACCTTCAATTTCCATTGTAACCTCTGCATAAAATGAAATCCTTTTACGTTTTACTATCAAGAAATATAAAGCTTTTAAATTGGACCTGCAAAGATACCTGTTTAGTTAATCATGTTGGCTTTCCGGTAATTCCGATTCCCTGATATTTCTGTGTAATCATTATTATTTTGGGAGTTTTGATTTGGCTGCTGTGGCGTATTTCTGTACCTCGCGAGCGGCATTGCGCAAAGGAAGAAGAGTTCCTGGTCCTCCAATGCAACCTCCAGGACAAGCCATTCCTTCTACGAGATTTGGCTTAATCTTACCACTGCTAATGTCGGATAACATTTTTTGACACGACTTCAAAGTTTCTGCTCGCTGCACAGCAACCTCGCCCAATCCGTACCTAGCTTGAGCGGTTTCTATAATAGCCGCGGCTACACCTCCGGCTACAGCGTACCCTCTGCCGAGAGCAGAGGCGTCGGATAAAGGAAGTTTTTGTTTTAATTGAGTTAGGTCGGTCTGGGTGGCGACATACATGGCCGCTAATTCTTCAAAAGTTAGTACATAATCGACCCACTGCCGGGCCGGTTCGCGTAAACTTTCTTCTTTCTTGGCAATGCAAGGTCCGATAAAAACTACTTTTGCATCCGGGCACCCTTTCTTAATTTCCTTTGCTGTTTCCACCATTGGTGGATATGAATTTGCAATACTACCGCTCATTTCCGGAAAAAATTTGTGGGTGGTGGCAACCCAGGCAGTACAGCAGCTTGTTCCCACGAAATTAAAATCACGTTCAGGATGGCTTGAGTCTTTTGTGGTAATGCATTTTTGCTCGGTTTTGCAAATTTCTAAGAGCCGAGGGATTATTTCCAGAGTATCTAAATCAGCGCCAAAAGCTACTTCCATGACCTTGGCAAATCCCAATTGCAATAAACCTTGCGCAAATAGTTCCGGGCTCACTAAGCGGCCAAATTGACCAACGAAAGAAGGAGCGAGAATAGCGTATACTTTTCCCTGATTTTCTGACTTCCTAAGCGCAAGCAGTACCTGTACTATTTCTGATTTGTCGGCAATTGCACCAAAAGGGCAAGAAACCACGCACAATCCACAGGATACGCATCGGGTGCGGTCAATTGCCGTGTATCCTTGCGAATCGGTATAAATGGCGTCGACTCCGCATGCTTGAGCACAAGGTCTTTGTAGTCTGGTGATAGCCTGATAAGGACATGCTTGAATGCATTTTCCGCAGCGAATACATTTTTCTAAATCTATTACCGCGCGATTTTTGGTGAAGGTTACTGCGTTTTTAGGGCAGACTACCGAGCAAGGGTGGGCTATGCAACGCTTGCACATGTCGGTTACTACTACTTCATCTTGGGGGCACCGCTCGCATGCTGCTTGGATTACATGTACCAGTGGTAATTCAATAATTCTTTGATCGGTAAAAGCCTGTTCAATGCCGTCGGCAGTGGGTTGGTGGAATTCGGAAATTGGCGATAGTCCCATGGCCAACCGCAAGCGTTGTTGTAAAACTACAATTTCACGAAAAGTGCAGCAACGATATTGGGCTTTTTGGGCGGTATCGATGATTTCAAAAGGAAGACGATCAAAAAGATCGCGGCCGCCACCAGCTAATGCGAATTGTGCTACTGAAGAGAACGTTTTTCGTCGCAAGTCGGTTACGGGCGTATATAGTCCGCGCATTTTTTCGAATATTTCAGTCATGGTAAGTTGCGTGCTGTAAAATGGCTTGAACAACTTCTTCTAGAGTCGCTTTCACTAATATGTGGCCATTGATTTGCACCACGGGAGAATCATCTCCTTTGTTGCAAGCCTCGTCTAGGCAGGTAGAAGAGTTAATCTCACAAATTTTTTGGAACCGTTCGTCAGTTTCTAGGGCTTCCAAGAGCTGAAGTCCCCCTCGAAATGAACAATTCATTCCCACGCATACCTGGATGTTAAGCTTTTCTTTCACTAGGTTTTCCTAAGTCTAAAAAGATCGCCGTTACATAGAGGCTGGAAAGAAACCGTCGGTGAGAAACAGTCATTCTGTGACATATTCATTGTTTTTTGAAAGCTATTTAATCGCCACCTGCAGCATTCCATTTGGACTAAACATACAAAAAGGCCAAAGCTATTCAGCTTCGACCTATGAGCGCAGAAGGAATCGAACCTTCAACCTATGGATTAAGAGTCCATTGCTCTGCCAGTTGAGCTATGCGCCCGTTCACAGAGGTATTCTTCCTATCGAAACCCTTGCTTGATGTCAACTTTTTTCCAGCTTGTTTTTTTCGGTTTGTTCTGCTTGCTTGGTGCTGTTTAAGCAATCTAGCCGTGAATGCTTGTTACCTAGGAGGTTGCTATTGCCTCAGGAGTGCCACTTGCCCCATGACCTGGTGAGAAATTCCAGGTTCTTTGCCTTTAAACTCCCTGGCACAGGTTTTGAAAAGTATTGCTAGTGGCCAAAAAGGGGAAAACTATGTCACTGCGATACGCGGTAGAAAAACGAATGTATCCGAGAGTGGAAGCGGCAGCGGCAGCCTTTGTTTGTTCTTCTCAAAAGTTTGTTGGCGCATATTTGGTAGAAAATATTTCGGCTGGAGGAGCACTGCTAGTTGGTAGTGAGGCGTTAGCTGCCGAAAAAGAAATACTAATATTGCTGCAACTTCCAGGGCATCAGCATCTAAACTTATGGGGAGAGATAACTCATTTTGGCCGCAGAGATGAAAATGAGTATTCATTCGGTATTTCGTTTGTGAAGGTTTCTCCAAAAATGGCTGAGAGTATTCGGCATGTGATGCTTTCATTTTTGGAAACAAAAGAATTGCCTCATTGTGTTTTGATAGCTGATAGTAACAAAGACAGTCGACGGGCGTTGGAAAGTGAGCTTCTGGCTTTTGGGAGAAGAGCAGTCTTCGCAGTGGACACTATGGAAGTGGTAGTCAAGCTAAGAGAACCTTTTGCAAGATTTGAGGCGGTGTTTGTTGACTTAGGTATTGGGCCAACCGGCGGGTTAAAAGTATTAGAATTTTTGGAAATGGAATATCCAAATGTGAGGCGTATTCTGATGTCTAATCCATTGCGCAATTGTCAACCAAATTTGGCGTTGGCTGGCGGGCGAGCTCATGCTATTTTAGGAAAGCCATTAGTACACGGACAACTTGCTAATATATTATCACCATGACTGTTATAAATGCGTTTCATCCGTCGACCTCTCCCTGAAGGAGAAGTTTCTGTAAGGAATATGCTATTTCAAATTCAGCAATTTTACGAAGTCTGCTTTAGTGCGAGAAATGCTTAAAGAAGAAGCCAAGTGTTCAGACTCGACACGACGGAGAACTAAATTTGCTTTATTTAACAGCAATTTTGGATTTTTAAAATTAATACGATGCGGGTTAGGAAGCATTGCGGCAAGAATGCATGATTCAGCAAGATTTAAGTTTGATGCTGGCTTGTTAAAATAAGTGCGCGCGGCTGCTTCAACGCCAAATATGCCATTTCCCCATTCTGCGATGTTTAAATATATAGTCAGAATTTCCTTTTTAGAAAGAGTTTTTTCTATACGCCAAGCCAGAAGCGCTTCTCTGGCTTTACGCAATAGACTTCGATCTTCCGAAAGATAGAGGTTTTTTGCAACTTGTTGGGTAATAGTAGAAGCACCGCGAGTAAATGTTCCTTGGCGCAGAGAACCATGGAGTGCATTGTTTATTTCTTCCCAATCCAAACCTTCGTGTGAAAAAAAACGCGCATCTTCACTGGCGACTGTTGCCTTGGTTATTGCTGGGGAGATATTTGCAAAACTCACCCATCGCTGATGAATTTTGTATTTTTCCTGAGCAGATTGTTGACGCGCCTTCATGGTGGAAGTCTGGTTGACGGTATTAGTTTTTAGTGCTTGTAATTCTTTAGCTGAAGGCATTCGATAAATTTCTCGGGCAACACCAATACTTAGTAATATAAAGACCACGAACAGGATAATTCCTCGGTATTGTTTGGGTTGCGTAACTCTGCGAGGAGAACGCGACTTAACTTTTTGGACACGGCGGCGGCGACGAGAAACCATATTTGGACCGAGGTAAAAACAAAAATTTGTAACTATCATTACTTTTAGACAGAATCAATAAATGCATTTGGTGGACATCAAGTATTTAGATGGAGAGGTGGGTACTTTAATGAGGCCAGTGCGGCGGTTTTGGTAGATTAGCCAATTGCAAAACCGTCGGCAAATGGGGTTTGGGGCGAGAGCCCCGAGTAGAGCGACGGCAAGCTTTGCTGTCCAAAGCGGAAAAATTGGGGTTTTGCAACTGCCTCAGATGGTGAGCCAAAGTTAACATTTTTGCTATAATTGCCGGCAACCAAGGGAGTTTCACATTGAGTGGCGACAGTTTATCTTCTAAAGAAGAGTCGGTTCCTAAAAACCAAGACGAGGCGCACATGCTTTCAAGCCAAGTAGAACGCCGTCTTACAATCCGAAAACCATTACGATTAGGCGTTTCCTTTAGTTCTGCCGATGAATTAGCTCAGGCAGTAATGGCTTTCACCATGAATATTGGTTTAGGCGGGCTATGTTTATTGACCAGCAAAGCGTACCAAGTAGGAGCGCGTTTGGAGCTGACCATTCAACTTGGTAATGATGAGAGTCTTCAAGTCGGCGCGGTGGTAGCCTGGACTCGCCCGGGAAAAGCCATTGGCGTTCGCTTTGATTCTCTCGACGAGAAGCAAAACGCGCGATTGACCGAGTTGCTTGGTAGCGCTCAGCAAAATTTGCGAAAAACTATCCGATAAAATAGTAATCGCTATTCCGCGCTTCTTTGTTACTCTTGCGCGCCAATTTCCAACCCGCCGCCCTCGCTACTGAGGTCGACGGGAGGAGAGCAAACCAACTTGTTACTAGAGCTCGGAGTTAGAGCTCGGAGTTAGAGCTAGGAGTTAGAGATGAGTCTAAAGAAAACCATCAAAGGCAATCGCTCGAAACGGTCAATTTGCAATCGAGCACGTAATAAGAAGCTGGCCTTTAAGCGCAAGCGGGCAAGACATAAGAAAACTATTCGTGCGGGAATGCGTGCTCGTTAGCAGTCATGAGCAGCTTTGGCTAGCTGCTCAAAACTAGCACTGCCGCCTGCTCGTGCACTCGCTTGATTAGTCGTCGTGGCATGCCTCTCCAGAGAAAAGCTGATAGCAGTCATTCGTATCAATGACGATCCGAACGCTCATGTAACTCCTTGCGTGTGGCCTTAACCTCTGCCGTAATCTCATCCATCGACATCGAAGGAACTCCGAGTTAGGGCGACGGCGAGCTTTGCTCGATTCGACCTAGGCGCAAAATTGGGGTTTTGCAATTGCCTCACTTGCTTGCAGGTTACCAACGACGCAGCTTTCTGGTCCGGTACAGAAGGAAAAGTAGGCGGCCAGGGAGGGGAAATGAATCGCGACGCTGCGCTGTTGGTGGTCGATGATGACCATGCTTCCCGGGAATATGAGAAGCAAGTGCTTCGTGGCGCGGGATATCAGGTGCGTGCGACTGACAATGGCGCCGAGGCTTTGGCAATGCTTGCCAAGGATGCGTTTGATGCAGTTTTGCTTGACGTTCGGACGCCAAGCATGAATGGCCTAGAGTGGTTGCAACGGTATCGTGAGGGGGGGGGTAGGACCCCGGTAATTATTCTATCTACTCAAGGGAATGCTGACGACGTAGTAAAAGCTATGCAATTGGGCGCTGCGGATTATCTTACTCGGCCAGTTCAAGGACGTGATTTGCTAGCTTCGGCCGCGCGTGCTTTGGGGCAATCTTCAATTTCCACGTTTGCCGGTGGCGACGATGAAGAAAAGTCGTTTATTACCCAATCTTCTTCCATGAAGAAAATCTGTCGGCTGGTCGAGCGCATTGCGGACACCGATGTTCCGGTACTTTTGCTGGGTGAAAGTGGAGTAGGAAAGGAAGTGGTAGCGCGAGAAATTCATAAGCGTTCGAAACGAAAAGATCGACAGTTTCTAAAAATTAATTGTGCTGCTCTTCCCTCCGAGCTTCTTGAAAGCGAGCTTTTTGGGCATGAACGGGGGGCTTTTACTGGCGCTACTAATGAGAAGCCAGGAAAATTCGAATTGGCTCATCGAGGCACCATTTTTTTAGATGAAATAGGAGAGATGGCTATTCGTCTACAAGCTAAGCTTTTGCAGGTTCTTCAGGACGAAGAATTTTTTCGAGTAGGCGGGAAAAAAAGCATTCGAGTAGATTCCAGGGTTTTATGCGCTACTAATCGTAATTTAGAGGCAGAAATTGAGAATGGAAATTTTCGGGAAGATTTGTATTACCGATTGAATGTTGTTCCGGTAAAAATTCCTCCACTTCGCGAACGCCGTGAAGATATTAAGCCAATTTTTGAGTACTTCGTTCGTAAGTATCGCCATAAATACAGTGTGTCTGAAGACTCCTTGCCCCCAGAAGTAGTGCAGGAGATTTTGGCTTACGATTTTCCGGGAAATGTTCGTGAATTGGAAAATCTGGTAAGGCGTTTGGTGGTATTGCGCGACCCTTTGGGTGTACTGCAAGAACTTAAAGAACAGAGAATGTCTAAAGACCTTGGGATATCTATTCAGTATCCGTCCGCTCCCTCGCCAAGTTTTCCATCAAGTGAAAACGAAGACGTTCCTCTCAAAGACCTTTCGCGCAGAGCCGCTATGATTGCCGAGAGAGACGCTATAGTGCAAATGCTGACCAAAACTGCGTGGAATAAACGCAAAGCTGCTGTTCGCCTGCAAATTAGTTATAAGGCTCTCTTATACAAGATAAAAGAGTGTGGAATTATGGACCCCAGGCAAATAATGTCTAAGCCCTAGGAAGACGCCTGCTCCTTCGCTACAGCGCTTTAGACTTTGATTCAATAATCGTTTGCCGGTTTTGAGACTTTTGTTGCCGGTGTTGTAGCCAAATGGACATCCCGGCAATTAGCCACAAACATATTGAAAGAGACAATATTGCCAAGCTTTCTGCCCAAGCTGCAGAAATCTTGGTCTTGAGCCATTGCCATACTGCCATCTCAAAGAGCAAGGCGCCTAATACGCATAGTGGCGGAAAAGGCACCCAATATGGTATTGATGATTTCCAAGGTTGCTGAGTCTGACCTGGCACATAGCAGTGCTTCTTTGTTGAATTTGTTTCGATAGTCATAGATAAGTCTAATTCATTACTTTTGAAATTTTCAATGTAAGCAAAAAAACAATATTTTTCAACCCAAGAAGGTGTCCTTGAGAAATTATTTTCTCAGTTTGGTCCAATAAATACTATTCGAAGAAAAAATTGCTTCAATTTACCTGACTATTAAGACTGCAAAGCAGTGTATCGAGTTGGCATGAAGGCTGCTAGTGCTATTGCCAGAAAGAGTATCATCGTTAGGTATTGCTGGCATAAGGGGGCAAAAAGCATCTATGAAAAAATGGATTAGTATCATGATGATAATGACAATGCTTTCGTGCGCTCATAATTCAGCTCCAATTTCTTTTAAAGAGGACAAGTCCGAATATCTAATAGGAAAAGAAGATCTCTTGGAAATCTCGGTATGGAGGGATGCTGATTTGTCACGTACCATTCCGGTGCGACCTGATGGAAGAATCAGCTTGCCGCTATTGGGGGAAATGGAAGTCGCTGGCAAATCACCGCAGACAGTTGCACAGGAAATTCGTACCAAGCTTAAACCCTGGGTTGAAGAGCCGCATGTTGCGGTCATTGTACGGGAAGTAAATGCGCCGCGATATTACGTAATCGGGGAAGTCGCGCGTCCAGGAGGTTATCCGTTACGTGGAAAAACAACCATTTTGCAAGCACTTTCGGTTGCTGGAGGACCGAATGAATTTGCCTCGCGCAGTAGCATTATGATTCTGCGAAATCAGAAAGAAAAAATTCCCATTGATTACTCCGATCTGGTGGAAAACTCGGACCATGATGTCTGTCTGAAGCCTGGGGATACGATTTATGTGCCCTAACCACAAAATAATAGCAAACTCACAGGCAAATGGTACGCCATTGGTTGCTGTGTTTTTAAAATACCTAGCATTATTTGAGGGATTGATAGTAATGCTTTTGGTTTTATTTTCACCCCCCATCCATGCTGCCCAGGTGCACAAATTCTGGATTGGGTTAGGACAAGAGGAGCGCTGGGATAGTGGCGCCTACTTTGGAAATGACGAGCTAATGAGTCGAACTAGTCCGGAGGTTGGCTATCGTCTGAAAGACGCAAGAAAAACTCTGGAAGCAAAATATGGGGTGGAACTTATTCATCATTATAACGCAAAGAAATGGAGCACTGATCACTGGCTCGATGGTGAATACAAAAATAGACTCACCCGCCGATTAACTTTAGACGTATTTGGAAATTTTGCTCGATTAGAAGACATGACTTCGCTTCCTAGATTTGGGCTTGCCAGAATTACTACTTCGGCAATATGGGCGAGAGGTGGCTTAACTGCTAGTTATCGCTGGTCGCCAGTCCTAAACACGGAAATAGCTTATAGAGGGGAAGCAACTCGTGTCAATTCTGGATCGAATACTTTAAACCTTTCTAATCTACTTTGGGCACAAATTCGCGATCAAATTACTCCCCGATGGGAAATGGGAATTCGCTATCGATATCAAATTTTAAGTTCGCACCGCGAACAAAATGCCGACACTCATTCGGCTGGCCTTTCAGCGCGAGTTCGTTTGACTCGGCACGCATTTGCCATGTTAGAACTTGGTCCTTCTCGATTCCAAGCTAACGACGAAACTTCGCTATTTTGGCGAGGAAATGCTGAGCTAGCTTATGACGCCCGTGGGACGTATCTTGGTTTAATACTTGGTCGAGATATTCTCGGCGCAGGTGGATATGCGCCGGCTGTTTGGTCAAATTATGCCCAAGCAGCAGTTACCTGGAGTTTTCGAGAAAGTGCAAGTTTATATATCGCCGGTGGCTACTATTTGAATGGGATAGCCCCTGATTTGCCTGCTGATGCGGAAGGGTGGAATGGAACCGTGGGATTAGAAATACATATTACTCGTCATCTTTCCATGACTACCTCTTACGACCACATACAACAATTGCCAAAACTGGGAAGTTTGGGAGTATCGAGAGAGCTGGTTCGACTCAAATTGCTTTACAAAACAATTTGAAAATCGGTGAAAAGAAGTAAAGGAGGCTGCATGAAGCAGGGAATGACAGTACAGGAGATGATAAAAGGATTGATTAGGCAACGACAATGGATTGCCATTACTTTCGTGGCGACCTTTGTTATCGGAGCAACTGTAGTGTTATTCCTTCCCAACGAATATCGCGCTACTACAATTGTACGAGTTGAGCCACATCGCCCTTCTCCTGAACTTGTTTCTTCGAGCGTTGGTCAACTCTTGGAAGAAAATCTTCGTACAATTGAATATCAACTTTTTTCACGTCAAATACTTGAGAAAGCAATAACTAAACTACAGCTTCTTCCGGAAGTACGAAAAGAAAAGGGAGTGGCCGAGGCGGTAAAAACATTACGAGCTCAATTAGATGTCAAAGTGGAAGGAGACTCGGCCTATATTCTTACGGTTACTGGCTCCGATCCTGTGGAATCGGCGAAAATTGCTAATCTACTACCCAAGCTTCTTACCGAACAAGCATCTGGAATTCGTGAAAAGCAAGCCAAGGCCACTGTCGAATTATTTAAAGAAGAATTGATTAGAGTAGAAAAGCAGGTAAAAGAAGTCGAGAAAAGAATTACCGAGTTTAGACAAGCACATTTGGGGGAATTACCAGAACAAATGGAATCCAATATGCGATCGTTGGACCGCATTATGGTATTATTGACCGCCCGCACTGATTCCCAGCGCGAGCTTCATCGCCGTGAACTAGAATTAGATCTTTCTCGTGAAGCATTAGATTCAGAGCTAGGCCGATTACGTAGAAGCGAACTAGAATTGAGCGCAGCATTAATTGATGGACGTAGCCAATGGACCGATGGTCACCCAGAAATGCGGCGACTAAAAAGAGAACTTTCGTCGGTTAGGACAAAATTAAAAAGTGTAGATCATCAAAACAAAGAAGATAATTCTCAAAGAAAAAGAGTTCGCGGTCAACTACAAGACCTTAACCAATCAATAGTAAAATTGGAAAAAGAGGCAAAAATCTATCGCAATAGAATGGATCGCGCTCCTCAGTGGATACAACAGTTGGCTGATATGGATCGTGAATATGAAGTTCTGCGAACGAAATATCAATCGCTGGTTTCGCGAAAAGTAGAGGCAGATATTGCCTCTGTTCTTGAAAAGAAAGCAAAACGTACTATGTTTCATGTGCTTTCTGCTGCTGTTCCGGCTTCTGAGCCCTACAAGCCTGATAGAGAGGCTGGAATGCTTTTGGCGTTTCTTATATCGGCAGGAGCGGGTGCATTGGTAGGAGTGTTTCGTGAATTACGCGATGATTCTTTTCACCATGTTGAGCAAGCTAAAAACATGAATGTGCCGGTACTGGCTTCGGTTCCAAAGGCTTCCTTAGTTAATAAATTCGATAAGAAAACTCTTTAACCAAAAATGTAGGAGAAAAGGGTAATGAAAGAAACAACTACCAAGTCAGGCCAATGGATTTCGCGCTTCCATCCCAAAAAAAACGCGTTGTCGATGTCTGAACCGGCATTAGTTTCGCTTACTCATCCTTCATCTGTGTTTGTAGAACAATATCGCGTGCTGTATCAGAAACTGGAGCGCTACCGTCAGCGTCAAAAATTACAGCTCGTGTCATTTACGAGTGCGGTTGCGGGAGAAGGAAAAAGTGTTACTGCCACTAATCTAGCATGGATTGCTTCTACTACTAATCCTCATCGGAGAATTTTACTGGTAGATGCCGATCTAAGAGGCCCAAGAATTGGGGGATTGCTGGGAGTAGAAACTCGACCAGGACTTTCTGAGCTTCTAAGAGGAGAATCCACCCCTCAAGAGGTGTTGCGCAACCCTAGGGGCTCGACTCTTACGGTCTTGCCTGCTGGAACTCCTCATCAAGAAGGAGGACAGCTGGTTTCCAGTTCCTCAATGAGGTCACTTTTAGAGCAAGTTCGCCAGCAGTTCGACGAAATCTATTTGGATGTTCCCCCGGTTTTGCCAGTAGCGGATGGGGTGCTGCTGGCCAGCAGTAGTGACGGCGTAATACTAGTAGTCCGGGCAGGAGTGACTTCTCGTTCAGTGGTATGGCAGGCGGTGGAGTCTCTGACTGGAACTGTACTTTTGGGGTGCGTACTAAACGGCGTAGAGGTAAGCGAAGTTCCAGGAATTTAGGGCTAGGGGGTCGGAACGAGCTTCCGAAGGAATTCCTTGCGAGAGTTTATGGCAAGGGAGCGGGTGACGGGTTGAAGTCTATAAAATTCTTTAATCATTGGGTGCCATATAGAAAAGTTCTGTTTTTTCTGAGCGAGCAAAGCGCAATAATATTGCTTTTTTTTATCTTTTCGCTAGTTTTTTCGGTGCATTTGTATATAGATTTAATAAAACTCGTCGCAATATTCGCGGTATGGATTGCTGCCACGCTTTCAGTTTGGTTTTATTTTTTTGAGTTGTATGAATTGAAAACGATACTTAAGGATTACAAACTTTCTCCCCGCTTTTTGTTTGCCTTGGGCTTGGCTATTCTAGTTGGGATAGGTTCTTTCGAAATCGTTGCGAACGTTAATTTGTTGGGTGATGGGAATATTTTAATGGGAATTTCGGGGGCAGTTTTAGGAAGCACAATGATACGGTGGTTTTTCCCGCTTCTTACTCGGTCCATAGAGCAAGTTTATGTTTTTGGAAAAGGAAAAAATGCTCAAGAAGTTGTGCATTTGGCAATGCCATGGGTGGCAAGAAAAACCAATTTTGAAGTAATAGAATCCGATTATAACAAACCACTGAGTGAGAAAGTTGTCGCGGGGTGGTGTTCGATTTCTAAGGGAACAATTGTGCTGGTCAATGACGAAAGGGAAAGCCATAGCGGGAGCAGTGTTTGGAAATCTTTAATGCAATACCGGATTTCAGGAGCACAAATTCTAGAGGGGGTTGATTTTGTTGAAAGAATTGCTCGCAGAATACCCGTTTCCTTGCTAAGTTTTAGACATTTAGTTTTATCGGAAAAATGGCTGAAAAGAGGCAGCTTCGATGAAATAGGAAAACGATGTGCTGATTTAGCATTAGCATGTCTAGTTCTAGCATTTGCCGCACCCTTTATGGTTCTAATTGCAATTATGATATTTCTAGATTCGAACGGCCCAATTTTTTATCGTCAGGAAAGAATGGGGAAACAAGGCAAGACATTTTGGATTACCAAATTTCGTACCATGTATACGGAAGCAGAATCAGATGGGCAACCGCGTTGGGCGCAGTCTAATGATCCACGTATCACCCGTATAGGAAAGATACTTCGCGAAATGCGCTTGGATGAATTGCCGCAACTTTTTTCCGTAATTCGTGGAGATATGAGTTTTGTTGGTCCTCGACCCGAAAGGCCATATTTTGTAGAAAAAATTGAAAAAGAAGTCCCTTTTTATCGTCTTAGAGAGGTGGTTAAACCAGGTATTACTGGTTGGGCTCAGCTCTGTTATCCTTATGGCTCTAGTATTGAAGACGCCAAAGCGAAATTGGAATATGATCTATACTACATAAAAAATTGTTCACTAGTTCTGGATTTATTGATTTTCTTTCATACTTTCAGACACGTGCTACTACGCCGCGGAGCACGCTAACATTGGTTGTCTTTTGGGCCGTGCAAACCCAATTGCTAATGCATAGCTTGAGAATTAGCATTTTGTGAACAAACGTAAAGGACAAGGGAACTACATGGAGTTTGATCCTCGCCAGAAGGGCTACGCTGAGTGCAATAACCAATGTCCTACTGAAACTCAGCGGGGGGCAGAATTGACACCTGCTTTGGTGGTTAGGGAATTAAGTCGGAGCGAATTCGATCGATTCGATCTATTATGGGATGATTTAGTACGCCAATATTTTCGAGATGAACCATTCTTTAAACACCAATTTCTTCGAATTTGGGTTGATAATTTCAGTAATAACGATTTATTTCGGGCTTTAGTGGTTACCGAGGGTGAGAAGTTGTTAGCTGGACTGGCATTGCTTGAAGATAAAACCTGGGTCAAAGGAATACCCATCCGTCGTTTACGTGTTCCTGCCAATGTTCACTCTAATCGATTTGATTTTATTTGCCAGCCCGGAAGAGAAGACGCTGCCGCTGCATTGTGGGCATATTGTAGAGACAATCTAAAATTCGATCTCGTTGAGTTCGTTGATGTTCCAGAAAATGGAAGCGCTTGGCAATTGCTCTCATTAGCAAAAAAAGACGGGTACGCAATTGGGAGCTGGGAGTCAATGAAGACCCCATTTGTGCCATTAATCGATAGTTCAGAAAAAAAATGTTTAAACTTGGATAAACATTTTTTCCAAAATCTCCGCCGTCGGAGACGCAAACTGGAAAAAAGGGGGCGTCTAGAATTTCAACGTTTTGATGGCGGGCGAGAATTAGAAATAATGCTGGAGGAAGGATTTGCCTTAGAGAAATCAGGTTGGAAAGGACGGGAAGGTACTGCTATTGCTTGCGATTCAAAAACCCGCGGGTTTTATGCTGAGTGGGCTCGCAAAGAAGCACAGACGGGGAACTTGTCTTTTTACTTTCTTAGGTTGAATGGTAGCCCAATTGCTTTTCAATTTGGACTCAGTAATGGCCGTGCTTATTTTCTTCCCAAGACTTGTTACGATGAAGGACATGCTGATTGTTCGCCAGGGCAACTTCTTATGGATAACGTTATCGAAGATTGTCTTGCGCGTGGAATTAAAGAATTTGATTTCTTAGGCCCATCAATGAACTGGAAATTGGATTGGACTTCTCATGTTCGTCCTCATTATTGGTTATATATCTATGGCCAAAATTTTTGTGCCAAAACTCTTAGCACCTTAAGGTCTTGGTGGTCTCCGGTTATTAGGGGCCGCTTAAAAAAATGCCAGTCATGGGCAAGGGGAGTTTCCCAGGAGGTATGGTCATGGAAGCGATAAATCAAGAAAAAATCGGTCGGCAAGCTGATTCCAAATCAGTTCCTGTTCGCTACATTCCAGCTATGCCTACTTTGTTTCCGGGCATGATGATTACTCGCGCACGAAGTGTTCCAGTTTTCCCTTTGGAAGCGCCTGGTGTCTATTTTTACTACTTTGCGCGCAATGCCGTTTGGACGCTGGCCAGAATTCTCCATTTGGACCAAGGAGAAACTTTGGTTCCCGCTTATCACCATGGAGTAGAAATAGAAGCATTGCTCGATGCGGGTGCTGTACTTCGCTATTATCGGGTGGGGCCGAAAATGCAAGTCGATCCCGACGATATTGCCAAAAAGATTACTTCCAAGACGCGAGCTATTTATTTAATTCATTATTTGGGTTTTCCAGGGCCGGTTGAACAGGTAAGAAAGATCGCCGACGAACACCATATAGCTTTTATTGAAGACTGTGCTTTGGCGCTTCTTTCTAAATTAGATGAAAGGCCATTAGGAACTTTTGGAGATGCTTCCATATTTTCATTATACAAAACCCTTCCAGTTCCTAATGGAGGCGCGCTATGCATGAATTCTGGTAGCCCTTTAGGAATTCCCGAGTCGCCTAAGCCGCCATGGACTTCTACATTTTCGCATTTAGCTACTTCCTTACTGCAAAACTACGAGCTTAGATTGGGCGGGCTTGCTCGCGGTGTGCGCAGAGCTACTAGCCGTTTAGGGGATGCCGCAAATGTAACTACCCGGGTCAGGAGAATAGCCACCGGCACTCAGCATTTTGAAAGAGAGCATGCTAACCTAGGAATGAGTTCAATTTCTCGCAAAATAGCCTGGGCGCAAGATTTTGCTCGAATCGTAGAAAATCGTCGTCGAAATTATTTCTTTTTATTGGGTCAATTACGAGAAATTGCGCCGCCGATATTCACGGAATTATCTCCCGGGGTATGTCCACTGTTTTTTCCGCTTTATATTCCCCGTAAAGAAGAAGTAATGGCAAGCCTTGCGCGTAGAGGGGTAGAGGCTATCAATTTCTGGAGCTACGGAGATCCTAGTTGTCCAATCGGAGAATTTCCTGATGTGGATGATTTACGCCGAAAAGTGCTGGAAATTCCTATTCATCAAGATCTAGATCCCCTAACCATGACTGCATTGGCGCGAGCGGTGAAGGATTCGGTCCATGAGGTATTGCATGGCAGTTAGGCAGATAATAATTATGTAAGGAAGCCAATTTAAAAATGAACTCAACATGGGTAGAGGAAATTCAAACCGGACTTCGTTTTGCCTCTATGCGAAACGAGTGGGGGGCATTAGCAGCCCGTAGTAAGGCAGGACCTTTTCTTTCCTGGAGCTGGTTGTATCCCTGGTGGCAGCGGTTGGGATTTCAGCGTGCCTTGCGGATTTTTGTTGCGTGGGATGAAGAGCAAAAGGCGGTGGGAATTCTTCCATTAAGCCAGGAAACTACTCACGAAATGGGTGTGCCGGTTCGCAAATGGAGATTTCTGGGAGACACTCATGTAGGCAGTGACTATCTTGATTTGTTAGCCGAGCCCGAGTACGAGAATGTCTTAATAGAAAGTTTTGCCAAACACCTAGCAGCCAAAAAAAATAGTATTGATGTATTAGAATTACATGGCCTTCCGCAAGGAAGCGCGTTTTCGCAAGCTATTTTAAAAGCGCTGGGCAAAGAAGCATTGGTTTCTCGATGCAGTAAACAATATACTTGTCCTTTGGTAAAAATCGGTGATTCTTGGGAACAATACCTCAAATCGGTAGGAAGAACCGATAATTTACGTCGGAGACACAAATGGTTTTTGTCTCAACCCGGCTTTGCTATCGAGCGATGGGAAGATTCATTTTCTATTGCTAAGTCGGTTTCAGAGTTTTTCGAGTTGCACCGGTTGCGTTGGGAAAAGGAAGGTGGTTCTCAGGGCATTCATGGTCCCCACGTCCAATCATTTCATCGCGATGCGACTTTTTTTATGGCTCAGGACGGGCATGTTCGAATGTACATATTACGTTTGGGTAATCAGCCATTGTCTGCAGTGTATGTAATTTTATGGAAAAACCGAGTTTATTTTTATCAATCGGGATATGACCCCCAATGGACTAGGCGAAGCGCCGGGTTGGTGCTTTTGGGACAGACCCTGGCCGATGCATTTGGGGAAAAAAGAATTGAGTTTGATTTTTTGCGTGGACAGGAACCATATAAATTTGAATGGGCTAACGATCAACGCGAAACCGAAGAATTACGTTTAGTTTTTCCTACTCCAGGGGGGGTAGCATATTTGGCTGCTCTGGAAGCAGGCCAATGGGGAAAAAAGAAACTGAAACAACTAGTTGGCCCGCGAGTTTGGAAGTCACTTAAAAATGCTCGAAATGCAAGAATAATAGGAGAGGTGGTATGAGTTGGTCAGGTTTTGCTCGGGGAACAACCAAGACCATGGCGGCAATTGCTTGTCGCTATTCGGGGCTTCAAGGATTGCTGTGTCGTGTTTCGCGAATTGCTTCGGGAGGACGCAGAATACTAATCCTTAGTTACCACCGAGTGGTAGATGATTTCTGGAAGGAAACCCGGGTTTCCATACCTGGTTTACTTATTAGTAAGCATACGTTCCAGCGTCACATTGAAGAGCTGACCAAAGGGAAATTCGAAATTGTTCCCTTAGAGCAAGCACTCCAAATAATCAAAGGGGGAGTGTACAAACGTGATGTAGCGGTGCTTACTTTCGACGATGGATACCAAGACGTGTATGAACATGCATTTCCAATTTTAAAAAAGAAAGGAATACCGGCAACGGTTTACCTGGCATCGGGATTTGTAGGTACCAAAAAGAAATTCTTGCATGATCATCTATATCATCTTTTATGCCTAAAACTGGAATTGAAATCGCGATCTAAGCGCAGAAATGTAGTTGCTTTCGGGCCTTCTCGAATACAAGCAGCCCAAGTTGTAGACCAAATAGTTTCTACCAGATCCTCAAGCGAATTGAAGGGAATTGTGCGGCGGCTTGAACGCCAACTGAGTAACGTAGCAGATACTCATCCCGCGTCGGGAGCGGTTATGACTTGGTCAATGGCAAGCGAAATGTCCAAAGCTGGTATTCAGTTTGGAGCCCACACCGAATCACATACCGTGTTGACTTACGAAGATGATGAAAACATTGGCTACGAATTGAAAAAGTCGAAAGAAGATATTGAGCAAAATTTAAATAGCCGAATATTTGATTTTGCTTATCCCAACGGACGCTATGAGTCGAGAGTGTTTCCTTTTTTGCAACAATGTGGCTTTCGGTCAGCGGTAACTACTGAGGATTTGCCTAATCAAGTAGGAATAAATCCTCTTTGTTTGCGTCGTAAGACAATGTGGGAAGATTATAGTCGAGGTCCTTTTGGATATTCTTCAGCTTTAACAGCTTGTCATCTAGACGGTGTGTTTACCTTATTATCTTTGTCAAAACCGGTTCCGGGAAATACAAAAAATGACTATATATATTCGGTCACGCGAGCACAAGAATGAAAGCAAAAAAGACCGCACATTCCTTGCTGGAACGTGCCCGACCGCTGGTTATAGCCAAATCGCTTGCAGCGGTACTTTCTTTCGCCATTCCCTTGACTTTAGCGCGCGCGTTTCCTCCAGACGAATATGGCACGTATAAGCTTCTAATACTAATTGCGCAAACCTTCTATTACGTTTTACCATTCGGAATGACTCAAAGTCTATATTACTTTTTTCCTCGGTGTTCGCAGCGGCGCTCTCTAGTCTTGCAAACTCTTCTTTTTCTAAACGCCGTAGGCATTGTGGCGCTGGCGCTAGTTCTTCATTTTCGGGTAGAACTTGGATCGTTGTTGAATAATCCGGGGTTTGCAAAATATGCCTGGCCACTCGGCATATACATTTTTGGCCTAATTGCTTCTACTCCTTTAGAAGTTGCGCAAACTGCTCAAGGAAGAACAAAATTTGCGGCAATAATAGTGGTCATATCTGATGCAATCAAAGCCATCGCCATGACCGTGCCTGCTTTGTTGGGGTGGGGACTTCAAGGTGTGATGATTGGAATTGCCTTGCTGGCCATGGCTCGGTGGGCTATTACCTGGATAGTATTAATGCGCAACGAGCAAGGCGATCTTTGGAACCGGTGTAGCTTATACGAGCAGCTCAGGTATTCAATTCCTTTCGGAGCTGCTATTGCCATTGCTATTCCGCAACAGTATTTCCACCAATTCGTTGTTTCTTCACGTATGGACGCGGCCACTTTTGCTCTTTATGCGGTAGGGATATTTCAATTACCGATTATTGATCTGTTATATACTCCTACTTCTGAGATTATGATGGTGCGTATAGCAGAATTGGAAGGTGAGGGAAAAATTCATTTAGCGGCAGAAGTATTTCGGGAAGCAGTTACCCGAATGGCGCAAATATTTATTCCTCTTTCGCTATTTTTGATGGCTATAGCGCCCGAGTTAATTACTGTTTTGTTCACTAAACAATATTTAAAATCAGCGCCAATTTTTCGGGTGGTAGCTCTGGGGGGACTCTTAGCATGCTTTCCAGTAGATGGGTTACTAAGAGCGCGCAAGGAAACCAGACATATATTTTTAAGCTATGTTGGGAAGGCAATAATCACTGTTCCATTAGTTTTAGCAGGGGTTTCTTATTGGGGAATGATGGGCGCGGTGACTGCTTGGCTAACAGCAGAAACTGTTGGCAAGCTCTTGCTTTTTTATAAAGTTCCGCGGGTTCTCAAAACCTCTGTTTGGAAAATTATTCCTTACAAAGAGTGGTTATGTTGTTTGGGCGTTAGTACCATAGCATTGTTAGGCGTTTGGGGAGTGCACTGGGCATCTCACTTTTGGCCTTCGATTATTCTGCAACTGGTTTTAGCCGCCGCCGGATTCGCTATTATCTATTTGTTAGGGCTTGGGCTGGTTACTGGCAATCTGCCATTCATTAGAGCAATTACAAGCCGATCGAAGCCATCAATGCAGGCAGAGAATTGACATCAAGACAATTTATTATTCTGTATAAAATGCTCCGGACGTGTCTAAAAGAAATTACGTTATTCGTGCTGTTTTAGACGAAAGTAATTGGAAAGACCGAACCCCGACCCTAATGTTACTTCTTGACCATTTCAAGCAAATTGGAATAACCTTCTTGGTGCCCAGTTTTGGTTTGACGCGTGAGTCTAGGTTTAGAGCATATGGTTGTCTTTGCTACTAACCGCCCGAATTACAAGGATTTTATGAAGAATATTCAATTCATTTTTCTCGTTTTGGGAAGTGCAGCTTTGCTAGCAGCTTGCAAAGTGGAAGACCCTTTGTATTGCGAAAAGAATGAGGACTGTTCGGAACATGCCTATTGTTACAAGCAAGTCTGCGTGCTTACCGCATGCAAAGAAGACACTGACTGCCTAGGGGGCCGAATTTGCGCAAAGGGTTTATGCCAGTTCGACCAGAAATGTGAATCCGGCCAAACTCGCTGCGATCCAGAGAGTACCGCGAACATGCAGACCTGCGGTGATGATGGTCTATGGGGAGAAGCCACTGGATGTTCTACTGGCCAGCTTTGCGGCGGGGTAAATCCCGATTCGTGCGGTGCCTGTAACGCCGACCAGCAATGTATTGCTGCTCCTAGTTATGGTAGCGGGTTTATTTGCGTGGGAGGGAGTTGTGTGCAGGGTAACTGCCATAACCATGCTGATTGCACCGAGGGTAGTCAAACCTGTGGAGGCGGGGGAGTACCCAATCATTGTGGTGGAGTGTGCGAATCTGGCCAAACGCGCTGCGACCCGGCGAGTACCGCGAATATGCAGACCTGTGGTGACGATAATCTGTGGGGAGAAGCCACTGGATGTTCTGCTGGCCAGCTTTGCGGTGGGGTAAATCCCGACTCGTGCGGTGCCTGTAACGCCGACCAGCAATGTGTTGCTGCTCCTAGTTATGGTAGCGGGTTTATTTGCGTAGCAGGGAGTTGTGTGAAGGGTAACTGCCATAACCATGCTGATTGCACCGAGGGTAGTCAAACTTGTGGAGGCGGGGGAGTACCCAATCATTGCGGTGGAGTGTGCAAATCCGGCCAAACGCGCTGCGACCCGGCGAGTTCAGTGAAAATGCAGACCTGCGGTAACAATGGTCAATGGGGAGCAGCCACTGGATGTTCTGCCGGCCAACTTTGCGGGGCGGTGAATCCCAATTCGTGCGGCGCCTGTAACGCTGACCAGCAATGTGTTGCTGCTCCTAGTTATGGTAGCGGGTTTATTTGCGTAGCAGGGAGTTGTGTGCAGGGTAACTGCCACGGTGATGGTGATTGTAAAGTTCGTGGTCAGACCTGTGGCGGGGGAGGCAAGGCTAACTTTTGTGGTGGTTGTACAAAGCCGACGGATAAAGAGTTTTGTGGAACGAGGAACTGTGGGACGGTTACCGAGTTTGATTACTGCGGGAATTCGCGAACAGTGAATTGCGGGGAGTGCTTTGGTGCGCAGACCTGTGGAGGAGCAGGGGTGTCAAACATGTGCGGTTGCCCGCCGCCACCGCATGCCCCTACCGAAGCTGCCACTTGGCCTGCTATTTCCGCGGCGGTGCCCATTCCCGATTCGGCTTATGATTTCAGCAGTACTCCTGGAGAGGTGCTTGATAAACAGACCTGTTTGGTTTGGAGGCGCTATCCGTTGGGTGATTCTGGTACAAAAGAATGGGAAAGGTACAACTGGGAGTCGGGCAAAAGTGCGTGTCTAGGCTTAGGCAACGGATGGCGCTTGCCTACCAAGGCCGAGTTGGATTCCATTGTGGACCATTACAAAGACAAAGACCATGGCAATTTGAGCTCACCAACCATTAACACCAAGGCGTTTCCAGATACTCCTGGTAATGGTTTTTGGACTGCAAGTGAATCCGAAGGCGATTCCGGCTCGGCGTGGGGCGTCCTCTTCAGCAATGGAAGCAGCTACTGGCGCTTCCAGACCGGCGGCTACTATGTTCGCTGCGTCCGCTGAGACGGGCTTGATAATTTGACTTTTTGTTTTTTTGACAATTTGGAAAGGCGGCATGACGAGGGTTTACAAACCCTCATGAGTTTGTTCTTGTAAAGTGCTAGACATGCCTGAAAATTCGAACTCGATTGCCCTGTGCAAAAGCGAGCTGCTCCATGGACATAGCCAACCCAATCTATGACGCCGCGTTTAAGTACTTGATGGACGACAAAAAGGTACGCCGTACCACCAGGCAATGCCGGTATATAGCATCTATATTTTGGGTCACCGACTGGAGCACAATCATTGCCCGGTAATCCAAGTGAAGCGAACCTATATCGATGCAGCAACTGGACAGGAGCTAACCGAACGCGATCAGTTCATCGAAAGCCTGACCCACGATAGCTCGGTAATCCAAGTCCCGGAGCTGAAAGAATCGTAACGCCATCCAAAGCCTAAACCAAAGGTCAGATCGGAATGCAAGCTGGTCTTTCGACTGTGGCGCCCCCTGGATTCCCGCTTTCGCGGGAATGACGGAGGGCGTGGTGCTGGATATGGGGACACGCCCAGCTCGGACGGCTCGGGAAAAATGAAGTCAATAGGCTTGTTTGCTTGTATTTTCACCTGGTTGCAGAAGCCTATCATTGGTGCAGCAATTAATATTTTTCTATTACTATCAATCATTACCTTTAAAAACAGGCTGCATCGGTCTTTTTCTGCCCCTGTTACACGCCTGGATAAGGCTCCAAAAAGTATACTTGAATCTATAAGTGCAATATTTGGAAGCTTATTAACCTCAATACCTTGATTCATTGAATCAATCCTAAATCATCGTCACTTCTAGAATCACGTAGCGCCTGCTGTGCTTCTTCAATGGAGCTGAAATGCTGTCCGCACTTCTCGTACCAGTTTTCCCAGGCAGCTATGGGATTGCCTTCTTCAACGGGAGTAAAGCTAGTTAATTCGCCTTCTTTAATTGTTCCGTCAGTATTGCGGGTAACCGTGGCTTCTATCTCAACTTCTTTGTAAAGAAATGCCCCGATCTTTCGAGCATTGTCTTCCTTTATACTGAGCGAAAACTCTTTATCTTCGAAATCACTTGAAAACCGGATTGATGGGTGTCTCCCTCCAACTTTTATTGGTGTTGCTCGTAAAACTACAATAGAAGACATGGAATCCTCTGATTTCCGAGTTTTATGCGCGGCAAGATTGCTACTCCATGGTCCACTTTGTCTAGGGATGGCGGGATTTACCGTCGGTCCTTAGTTCGATGGTGTCACGTCCAAGATTTCGTCTGTCCTGGTCTTTAGGAGCATGCCCACCCAAACCAAAACGACGAGCAGCTTCTGCTAGATCTCGAAAGACTTGTTGTTCAGAAGCGTATTCCTCGGCAGGCAAGTTCTTCATAAGATTAATAATCTCAACAGGTGCTTCGTTTTCACCAGCAGCGTCTACTAGTTCGCTACGGCTGACTGGATATTCAACTCCTTCAAGGTGTCTCGTGATGCTTTTCGAAGGGTCTTCGCCCACGCCAAAGGCCATTTTATTACCTCAATTCAACAAACTCGAAAAAGATCTACTTAATATTGGGACTTGGGAGCGGAGTTCAGAAGTGGTTTTGGAAATAAGACGAACTCAATTGTCTTGACTACAGATTACTACTTGCTCGATCTCTTTCTTGTCTTTGGGGTGCGCGGCACTTATCCTACATGCTCCTGCGAAACCCGGGGCTAGCAAAGCTCGCCAGGTTTTTGCTTGGGTTGTTGCCAACCTTTCGCCGGTGCGCTCCGACTACAAGAAAAGGAAAGTAGAAAATGCGACCTATAGACCGAACGAATGCCGCCAACTCGCCTTATCGGCAGTATGTGAGCGGAAACAATGATGCGGACTCCTCTTCTCAGCAACCTACAAACGGAACGAACGCTGCAAACTCTTCATTTCAGCCAGCTGCAGGTGATGCTCACCTTGGCCTATCCCATCGTTTACCCCGCTTACCCATTGACGCGCAGAATAGTATCTATCAACGGCAACCGCATGGCTATTCTTCTGCACGGCAACACTTAACTCGAGCAATAAACCGCTGGGCGCAAGGCGACCACCTAGATGAAAATAGAGGCGAAGCAGCATCGCGAATTTTAAGGTGTTATGAAGAGGGTGCTTCTATCCTGAATCTGTCCTGCCTTGGACTGCGAAGCATTCCCCTCGAACTTGTCAATCTGCCCGGGCTCAGGGAACTAAATCTAGACTCCAACCAATTGACTCATCTGCCCGCCTGGATTAGCCATTTGACCGAATTAAGCATGCTCAGCCTAGTGAACAATCAGCTTGCCCAGTTGCCCGAGTCCATTGGCGGTCTGAGCGGGCTAAGCCACTTGGGATTGTCGATCAACCAACTGATTGTGCTGCCCGAGGCTATTGGTAATCTGAGCAGGCTAAGACAACTAGACTTGTCGAACAACCAACTGACCCGGGTGCCCGAATCCATCGGCAACCTGACTGGGCTCAGTCACCTGGACTTGTCCAATAATCAACTGACCGTACTGCCCGAGTCCATGGGTGGTCTGACCGGACTGAGCCAACTATGCTTAAGAAAAAACCAGCTGATTGGGCTACCGGAGTCCATTGGTTGCCTTGCCAAACTTGACGAGCTGGACTTGTCGGGTAACCAGATAACTCGATTGCCTGATTCTATTGGCGGTTTGACCGAGCTAAGCCAATTGAGCTTGTGGAACAACCAACTGGTTGGACTCCCCGAATCTATTGGTAGCCTTGCCAAACTTGACGAGCTGGACTTGTCGGATAACCAGATAACGCAATTGTCTGATTCTATTGGCAGTTTGACTGGGCTAAGTCAATTGGGTTTGTCGAACAACCAACTAGTTCGGCTGCCCGAGTCCATTGGTAACTTGAACAATTTAAGACTGCTTGACTTGTCGGACAATCTACTGGCTGATTTGACCGAGTCCATCGGTAACCTGAGCAGGTTAAGACAGCTAGATTTGTCAAATAACCAACTGACCGAGTTACCCCAATCCATTGGTGGTTTAACTGGGCTAAGCGGGCTAAGTTTGTCGAACAACCAGCTATCCGAGTTGCCCGAGTCCATTGGCAGTATGACCAGGCTCGACGAGCTGCGCTTGTGGAACAACCAACTAATCCCATCTCCTGAGTCCATTGACGATCTGCTGAACAACGTTTTCGAGCAGTCGCCAATGACCTTAGAAAGATCGGTCCGGCGATACTGTAGTCATATTAAGACCGAGGATCTCGATAGCCTGGAACATACTGAAAACGCGGCTTCCTTTGCTGATCTCCTTAGCCGCCTAGGCAATACGGCGGAGGGCAGATTGGCCGGGTTTTCCGATAGAGTTGCATTTGTCATCGAAACGCTGGCCCGACCAGACGGCACCGAGTTGCGTGCTAGTTGTTTTTTGCAAGCCAGGGAAGGGCTGTCTTCCTGCGTTGATCGGGTAGCTATTGCTTTCAGCGACATCGAGGTAGCCTGCCAGGTGCATCGGATTCTGCGCGATAATGGTGGCCAAGGGGAAATTGCGCGGTTACTCAGGGGAGGGTTCCGCATAAGCGCGCTAGATAGATTTGCGCGCAACGATATTGCCGGTCGGCAAGGGGATATCGATGATATCGAAATCCTGATGGCTTACCGGGTGAGGCTCAGAGAAGCACTGGATCTGCCGTTTAAAACCCATGCCATGTACTGCGCCGACTTTGCCTATGTGGACCAAGAGACACTCGACCGCGCCATGGCGTATGTGCTGGAATTGGAGCAAGCTGATAGCAGAAAGGCTTTGGTTGAATTTGCCATCGAGCAACCGTTTTGGAACACCTTTCTCGAAAGTATTCCGGCATTTCAGCAAGGAAAACAACGCATCACCACGCATTTTTACGCCAGACTCGAAGAACTTGAGGACTGCAGAGACACGATCACTGGAGACGCCTATGTGAAAGAATGCGATGCTCTGGTTGCTGAAAGGGATGCCCAAGTTAAAGATCTGCGGCGTGAATTTACTCGCCGTATCGGGCCACGATAAATTTGTTGGCCGAGACTCTTAATTTAATGAATAAACGTCGAAGATAAAAATAAATCTTGAACATCGAATAAAGTCTCGATAACGTTCTATGTAGAGAGAGGGGCAAGCCCAAGCCAAAATAAACCAATGCGGAATTTTTGGCGCCTGAAAGCAAAATTAACGGCGGCAAGGTTAGTAGCAGTTGTATTTTCAGTTGCAGGTTCTTCGGCAGGCGCATTTCCTGATATTTGGGAAAATGAAACTGACTCGGAGAACCGAGCTGACGAAGAAGACGAATTAGCACCTCCCTTCGAGGAAGAATCTTTTGCTACGAATAACTTTGGAAAATCCATAAATGGCTATACTCGTTTAGTTTCCGAAGGCACAATAAACGATAGACAGGGACCCCCAGTTTCTTTGCAGGTAATAGCTGGTTGGAATCAATTGCACGCCGGATTAGTACTAGCTTATACACGTTACCGAATTGCGCCCGCCCAGTACCATTCTCAGTGGAATTCCTTGGTGGTGCCAGCTCCCAGAAATGAACTTCATCTACCTAAATTTTATATGCAGTATAAAACCGCTCAGTGGTCGGTTATTATTGGTCATTTTTCAGCAGGATTTGGCCAACACCTAACCTTGGATAATACTGGAAGAAGGGCGGCGCAAGGATTTTTTCCCGATGCCAAGTTGAATCTTTACAATGATCGGCTGGTGAGTCCCTATTCAATGATAAGCATAAGCCAGCGAAATAGCTTTTACGGTGAATACGCCAATTCTACCAGAGTAACCGCTGACTATCACTGGCAAGAAACATTTCGAGGAATTGCCGCGCAATACCATGCGAATTTTCGCTGGGGAAAAATGCACGTTAGTGGTTTTGGCTCATTTCAAAACCGCTCGCTTTCTCAATATCAACTGGTAAATCGGTCACTTTGTCGGTCTCTTAGTTTCACTGGTGTTGATTGCCCGCCAGTCTCGGTAATAATGATAAAGGGGTCGAATTCCGCTCGACTAGTTCGTTCTAATCTTCCAGAAATATATCGAGAGATAGTCTGGGGAGGGAATATCTCTGTCGATTTTGGCAAGGTTCTTAAAACCGGAATTACTGGCTACGTTGCTGCTGACCAATGGAATGTTTCGGGAGTAAAACTGCAATTTCGAAAAAAAGCATTAAGACCATCGGGAGGAAAATTCGGAGCCATGGGAATAGATGGTTCGTGGGAGTGGGCAAAAATACTATGGCATTGGGAGCTGGCTGGAAGCAAGAGTAATGATCTAACCAAGGGGTGGGGAGGGAACTTGGGGGCATACACAAAACGCTGGAAAAATCATGAATTGGATTACTCTTTGCGGTATTACAGTAATAATTATATTAACCCGCTAGCAAGACCTATATCCAGCCCGCAACGATACGGGGGGCAAAGAGCGCGTAATGAAGCTGGCATTCGCGGGCAATATAGCGGGAACTCGACACAATGGAAGTGGCTGGCGGAAATAGATTGGTCGTTTGAACCCCACGGTACAAAGTTTTTGCCAGGAGCACGGTTATTAGTAGATTCTGGTTTTTCGTACTCAATACTAGCCAACACCTACTTGGCCTTCGGTGCTGACTATTACAATAAAGGATTTTACAATGATCCAAATTTAGACGAAGATTTAGACGACGCGCCCAAATTTTTCAAAAGATCGTTCGGAGTGACCAGCGGTGTTTTCAGTAAACCTTTTCAGTGGCCGTTTCATTTTTCATTGGAAGCACGAACACGCTTGGTGGAAGAGTACCGTTCAAAGAAGTTTTGTCGCCAAGAAATTAAATTTAGAGGAAAGTATGATTTAAGTATTGTCAAATATTTACGCTTGATCGGCAAAATTGATTTTTTAGATGAGGATATAAGCACCGATGCCAAAATGGAGAAATCAATTTATGGCAGAAATAAGTTGATTCTGACCTGGGCTCCATGGGTTCCAGGACAAGAGGTAGTAATTTTGCACGATATTTGGTTCTATTTAGATAGCCGAAGTAGCACTCTAGCAAGGGATTCCTGGGAACAACGATTGCGGATTGAGTGGATAATGAAATGGTAGAAACATGAAAGTGCCCTAAAGGAAGAGCGTATGTTCATAAGAATGAAATGGATGTGTATCTTGTTGTCAGTGGTAAGCTGGAACTGCGGCCGTCAGGCAACCATAATAGAACAACCAGATATCTGTAAAGGAAGAATGCCTGGTGATTTAGTAATCACCGAATATATGAACGACCCCGCAGGAGTGGATACTGGCAATGAATGGATTGAATTATATAATGCTACTAAAGAAACTGTTGGACTGAAAGGAATGGCGGTGTACGTTTTAAAAGAAGATAAGTCAGTTTCTAAGATTCATGTAATTGGCGATAGAGAAATTGCTCCCGGAAGTTATTGGGTGATGGGGTCTAGCCAGGAGAATGAAAGCCCAGATTGGGTTTCCTATAGCTACGGTTCTGATTTGGGAAATTTACCTGCCAGCAAAGGCACATTAGGAATTCGTTGTGATGACACCGTTCTTGATGAAGTCCCAATAAGCAGCAAGGGTAAGGCTGGTTATGCTCAAGGGCTTGACGGAGAAGCGGCCCCCGACGCCCTGGCCAATGACAGCTTAAATAATTGGTGCCTTGTACAAACGCAAATAAATGATAATTCTTATGGTACGCCGAGAGAGCCCAATCAGATTTGCTTGAATTCCAAAAAATGTCGCGATCCGAAAACCGGCAACATTAGGCCTGTTAGAAGTCCTAAACAAGGTGAGCTAAGAATTACTGAAATTATGGCTAATCCAAAAGGGGCTGACAAAGAACGAGAATGGATGGAAGTGTACTCGCTAAATGATTTCGATTTGAATGAAGTAGAGATATCTTGTGGTAAGAAAAAGACTAAATATTCTTCTTTAGACTGTATTCCTGTAGAAGCAGAAAAATACCTGGTATTTGCTCGCTCTAATCAAGAAAGTGTCAATGGTGGATTAAAAAAAGTGGACCAGCTTTTTTCCTTTGCTCTGCCTAATAAAGGAGGAAAAATTTCCTTGCGTTCACCCACTGAAGTATTGGCAGAATTAGAATATGGCGAGGCAAAAGAAGGACAGTCATTACAGCTTGATGGTAGGTGGTTAAAACAGGCAGAGGGAGAAGAGAGCAATTGCCTGTCAACAGACAAATATGGTGACGGAGGAAACCTAGGTTCTCCTGGATTAAAAAACCGTGAATGCAGCTAGACAAAAAAAGTATCTGGCGGGAATAATAGCCTTGGTATTTTCGTGTGCCGAGCCCTCGGAGAGGGCTGGCGTGGTCGAATCAGTAATTGATGGCGACACCTTCATCCTCTCCACAGGCGAACGAGTCCGCTTGCTTATGGTGGATGCACCCGAATGGGGACCGCATCGCCAGGACTGTTATGGAAAAGAAGCGGCAGCTTTTGTGCGGTCGCTTCTAGTTAACCAAAGTATTACTTTGCATTTCGATGAAATAACTATTGACGTATATGGAAGAACCTTAGCTTACGTAGAGGTGGCTGGTCGTGATGTTAGTACGTTGGTGCTTGAACGCGGCTACGGTAAGATAATGTATATACCCCCCAATGGAAAAAGGCGCTATAGCGCGCTCAAAAAAATCGAGCAGCAAGCAAAAGTTGAAAGGCGCGGGCTTTGGGGCCGATGTTTCTAGTCAAGAAAAACTTCAGCTCAATATTATGACGATGATGAGTCAGAAGAAGCCCAATCGGTATTTATTTCATTTTTACGAAACAAATGGAGAAGACCAGACTTATCAACTGCCTTGGAGTAAGCTTCTTGTGGTTCAATTATATCTTTTTTAACTAAATCCAAAAAGCTTTCGTTCATCAAACACATTCCATACTTTTTACCTGTTTGAATTATAGAGGGAATCTGGAATATTTTTGACTCCCGAATTAGATTCGAAATAGAAGGTATCGAAATCATTACTTCTAAAACCGGAACACGTCCGCCACCTTTTTTCTTACAAAGCATTTGGCTGATTACTCCTTTAAGACTTTCGGAAAGCATTACCCGAATTTGCCCCTGTCTATCGGCGGGGAATTGATCGATTATTCTGTCGACAGTAGAAGCGGCCGAGGAAGTATGCAACGTACCAAAAACCAAGTGCCCGGTCTCCGCAGTTTCAATGGCTATTGCAGTGGTCTCCAAATCGCGCATTTCGCCAACTAACACAATATCGGGATCTTCGCGAAGTGCTGCTCTCAAGGCATCTTTAAACGAATCAGTATGTTCTCCGATTTGACGCTGATTGATAAGACATTTTTTATTTTCGTGAACAAACTCTAAAGGGTCTTCTACTGTAATAACGTGGTCGGAGCGAACGCGATTGATATAGTCGATAAGAGCGCAAAGAGTAGTTGATTTGCCTGAGCCGGTCGGCCCGGTTACCACAACCAAACCTTTTGGCAAATGGCATAATTGAAGTATTTCTTTGGAAAGGCCCATGGTTTCGGCAGAAATTATTTTACTTGGAATAATTCTAAAAACTCCCCCCATACCTTTTCTATCCATAAACCAATTGCAGCGGAAACGTGCTGCGCCGGGAATTTCGTAGGCAAAATCGGTGTCGTGACGGCGGTTGAATTCTTCAATACTGCGTTCTGGGCCAATGGACATCAGAACCCGTTTGGTTTCTTCCGCAGACATGGTTGGTTTTCCAGGAATAGGTTTTATATCTCCATCATGGCGAAGCATGGGGGCCGAGCCCGCGCAGATATGCAAGTCAGAAGCTTTCCATTCTACCATGGTAAGAAATAGAGACTCCATTTCCGCCACAGCAGGTGACTTGGTTGACGAAGAGGGGAGGACCGATATACTTGAAGAGCACCCGGGGGTTGCCGACTCCAAAAGAAAAACGGCTTGTATTCCTTGAGGAGTAGTTTCCGCATGACCTTGAATGCTTCCTATCCCTGGTAGAGAAAAAGTCCATTTTGCCGGGGCTGAATGCAGTGCTTGTCGCTGTTCGGAAGTCATAACTGAATTCAATATTTGTTCTATTCCCGAAGAAGTTAGGAGATTTCCCTGAACCTCTCTTTCTCCCTGGGAAGTGCCAATGGTAATTCGTTTTCCAGGAATTAACTTGAGTTCGCGGCCGCCAGCCTTAACGGTTTGCTGCAATAGTTTATGAAGCATTGATTAATCCCCTGTTTTATCTATTATCGCATTTACCCAGCTTTTGCGGACAAAATAATGATCTGAGTCGCTTTTTAAATGTAAGAATTCTTCGTTTCGGTGATTTAAATAATCGATTATTCGGCACTGGGTAGAAGGCATATCGACAGTGATTTCTCCAATAATTGAGTGCTCTTGGAAAAGTACTTCTATTTTCTTTCGGATGATTGATGGTTCTGCCGATTCTTCTTCGATTAATTCGGAATTATCGTGAGCTGTAATAAAAAGGACTTGCTGTTTATTTAAAAAAGCCGGCGTAGACTGTTTAGGGCAAAGCAGTGCAAAAAATGGCATTTTATCTTCGAGCCATTCGCAAATTTTCATGGGTCCTGCGTGGTTATGAGAATATATGGGAAGAAAGATGCGACCTTCCCAGCATCGACCGTCAACGCCAGTAATAGTCACTTCCACGGGATTGGTAGGAACGCTTAATTCGCTCATACAGCCTCCGTGAGCGATTATGGCGGAAGTGGGGTAGAACGATGCAATCCTGCATTGACTTACTGTCTGGAGAGTGCCGGGTTTAGGGTCGCGCGGGCGACCCTCTTCCGACTTATTTTGTGAACACCGCCGAAGATGCTGGGCCGTCCTGGTTATAATATATTACATTAACGTCTTTGCCTGATACTTCAACGTACATAAATACCTCATCCCAGACAGTTACGTCACAGCGGCCTTCTATACATTCGTCGTATTTTGCACCCGCGGTGCCATCTACGAATTGATAAACTTGGTGAGTTAGGCCTGGTATTCGACTTTCGTCAAGGAGAGTTTCGACTGTGGCGCCCCCTGGATTCCCGCTTTCGCGGGAATGACGGAGGGCGTGGTGCCGGATATGGGGACACGCCCTAGTTTGTCTCGCTTCTGGACAGGGATGGTCGCAGTCTAAGGCGAGGGTCCATCCTTGCTGCGATCAATGAAGGAATAGATTACTAT
This sequence comes from Myxococcales bacterium, assembly GCA_050288705.1. GTDB lineage: Bacteria > Myxococcota > Myxococcia > Myxococcales > UBA5297 > JBNKEI01. The sequence goes on along the minus strand of JBNKEI010000187.1, from coordinate 7,169 downwards.
TTTTCATGTGCACCAATATTGATGGTCCCTCCTTGCACTCTAGGGTTGCCGTCAATGTCGTATTCTCCAGCGGTATCGGCGCTCAAGCTTACCCCTGCATTAATCGCACGCGAGCCTGGCTTAATATGCATATCGTGATAAGTGTTGACCAGTTGTGGATTTGCAAATATGGAATTGGAGTCATTAAATGAGCCAGACGAACTGGTGCTTGCTCCGTAGTATAGATTGTTATTTACGCTGATGTTTGTATTATTGGCCCCATCGTTTACAATATATTCTTCCCCTGAAGCTGCGTAGAAGATGTTGTTCTTGATAGATACAGTATTTGTATTGTATTGAATAAACACTTCGCCACTTCCGCCACCATACGTAGTGTTGTTCACAACCGTGATGTTGGTTGCTTTCCCCACTGAAGCATCGTATCCCCCCATTTGAATATTGCCTTGGTAACTTCGGGAGACAAAGTTGTTTCGAATAATAATGTTACTGGTCGATTTGCCTTTATGCTCGCTTGCGGCTTCGATTCCAACGTCGCAATTGTCGACAGTGTTGCGCTCAATGATTATATCGTGCCCACCATCGACGTAGATGCCGTCAGCCGAACGTTCGCCACCATACGTTGGATTGTTGGCCGAACTAATATTGTAGACCACATTGTCGACGCAAATGCCATTTCTTGCAGAATTCAATGAATCGGGCACGTCATCGTTTTCTTCATAGCCAATGAAGTCGATTCCAATATTATCGTTATCATGAACCTTGTTTTTAGAGACTATGAAATCGGTCACATTTCCGTTTAAAACCATAGATTCGCTCTGTCCGAGTTTACAATCTCTAATTTCATTTCCATCGATAATAATATTGGAGATAGGAGTAGAGCTATTTCCATAAATCGCTATACCGTGAGCGTTCGATTCATCTGAGCTCCCCGTGCATTCAATATTATGAACCAAGTTGTTACGAAGCTCTATGTGAGTCGATGCGCCCTCCACATGAATTCCCATAGGAGTATCTCCACTCGTTATATTTCGAATGGTCATTCCAATGATTTTGATATAGCTCTTTCCTGCGATATGGATGCCAACTTCGTTATTATTGCCACCGTCGATAATTGTTCCAGGTTCGCCTTTAACCGTAATGTATCCTCCGGCAGCCGAACCACCGCGACTGAAGGTAACCGATTCTTTATAAATGCCTGCTCGGACAAGGACAGTATCGCAAGGATTTGCAGCATTTACTGCTGCTTGTATTGAAGAGTATTGCGCTCCGGATGGAGCCACAACAATCGTATTGCCAGTTGAGCCGTCTTCATCACAAGCGTCGGAGTCATCGTCGTCGGAGTCATCGTCGTCGGAGTCATCGTCGTCGGAGTCATCGTCGTCGGAGTCATCGTCGTCGGAGTCATCGTCGCCGGAGTCATCGTCGCCGGAGTCATCGTCGCCGGAGTCATTGTCATCGGACCCGTGGCGGTTTTCCGAACCATCGTCATAGCTGTCATCGGCAAGGTTGATAGAGTTGTCGTCAGAACAGGTGGAGCAGGTTTGTTCTTCTTCTTTTTGTTCGTCATCTGTGCTTTTTCCGCAGCTACAAACCATGATAAATATTAGTTGAAAAATTACTAAATATCTGAGTTTCATTTTCTTTCCCTTAGTTGTTAAAAACTGCACAAATAAAATAAACTGCAAACCGTAAGCCGCATTGTTCTTCTGCTAATACTGCAAGCGAAATCACATGCATGGCCTTTTTATTAAAAATCGAAGTTCGAATTATATCCGGATCATGCCGATCGCAGAAGAACAATTTGATCCTATCGTCTAGCTATCAACTCAAGCATAGAATGCATCATATTAATGCCTTGGTCTGACGGGCGGAAGAAAAAACCGGATGCATAAACCAGTTTCCTAGTCTTGTATTTGAGGAAAGTCGAAACTCATGTTATTGGCTGTCTGGAGAGTTACTATGAGCCGCAGGGCGTAGAAAAAAGCCTTGTAAAAGGAGCAATCAAATAATGCCGGAGCTTGCTGATTGGAATGTGTTGCGTGCGTTTTTGCTTACTTTATTTGCTGGCTTATCCACGGGCTTGGGAAGCTTCGTAGTATTGTGGGCTCGCAAACCTAGCCTGCGATGGCTTTCATTTGGACTAGGCTTTTCTGGCGGAGTAATGGTGTTTGTATCTTTAGCCGAGTTGCTCCCGCAAGCAGAGCAAAAAATTGGCAGCGAGCTGGTGGGGTGGGGAAAATGGGTTGCATATGGGTTCTTTTTTGGAGGAATTTTATTCTCTTGGCTACTAGATCTACTGGTTCCCGCTCCCGAGAATCCTCATGAAATGACCCCGGTAGGTGACCTAGATCTGGTTGCTGGTTCTCAAAAACAAAAAAGGGAGAATAATTATCAGTCGTCACCTTCATCAAGATCGCTAGCGCGAGTGGGAATATTTACCGTTTTGGCTATTACAATACATAATTTTCCTGAAGGAATGGCAACATTAGTAAGTTCTATTTCTGATGCTACATTGGGACTGTCGGTAGCAATAGCAGTTGCCATTCATAACATACCGGAAGGTATTTCGGTGGCGGTTTTAGTATTTTTTGCAACTAATAATAAAAAAAAGGCGGCATTATATTCATTTATCTCTGGTTTAGCCGAACCTTTAGGAGCAATCGTAGTCTATTTGTTATTGGCGCCTTATATAAACGGCATTATAGTCGGAGGAATGCTGGCGACGGTCGGCGGGATAATGGTGTATGTCTCCTTTGACGAATTGCTGCCTACTGCGCGGGAATACGGGAAAGGCCATACAGAAATTTTAGGAATTATTTTGGGAATGGCAGTCATGGCAGCAAGTCTAGGGCTTTTTGGGTAAAGAGAATATCGATTGGCGAAAATTTCACCTGCCCAGTGCTATCCACTCAATGTGCCAATTCCAATTGTTTGCGTTTTCCGGTGTAATTCCCCATGGAGAATATACATATATTTTAAATCCAGATTTGGTTATCAGGTACGCATTTGAGCCCCCGATCGCTCTCCGATGGTTGCGGGTTCCATTTAACGCCGATAACAAAATGGGTGCTTCCGCAAACTCACATTTTTTTATGTCGACATCAACTGTAATGTCTGTTTTAGCCGGAATGTCTGAATCCTCGTGAGGTTTCCAACTAGTATTCCCGATTGGCGTCGTTCCTGAACAAATGCGTAACGGCTTTCCAGAGGTGTCATGTGCTCCAATTTTGCCAGCCGTTAGGCGAGTAAGAACGGTAGCTAGATCGCCGGCTGCATGAGAAGCTTTGTCCGCGTGATCGGCTTCTAAGGCAAACGGAACTGCTCCCAACTTGCTTCTTCCCAACGACTCTCCGTCGATAAATACTTCTGTCCAGACATTGGGATTAGCATGCACTGCGGTAGAGCACTCGTCAGGTAGTTCTACTTGGAAGGCTCCGGCAATCAAAGTTTGCGACGTAGAAGGAACAAAACAAACTTGTTCTCCGCCTTGATCGGCGTTCCAAAAAAGGATCTGAATGTTCCTAGAGCCGTTAAGGGGAGCACCTGCGGAATTGGTAAGAATTCCTGAATAGGTCATGGGCTTGTGGTCAGCGACTCCAGAAGCGCCGCGGGCAGAAACAAAGCCAACAATGCTACCGCCAAGCGCTAAAAAAGTTCCCATGGCCAATGTTTTTAATCTCATTATGCTCTCTCAAAAACGGTTTTTAAACAGCGATAATGTATTTTTTTATAGCATTGCCTTACGGTTCTCAACGAAATTCGTAACTATTCAGCACTAACCACGTTGCGAGCAACCAAAATTGAAAACCACGGTCTTTCCTAGCGTAATGCTGCAGGCATGAATTCGAGGAAGCCTTGGGCCTCGACAAGCTCGGCCTGACCGGATTTCTTGCGGCTTTTCGTTATCAAGAAATAAGGGTGCTGAATAGTTACCGAAATTTTTTCATTTAGAGTGCAATCTGAATTTTTTTATGAAGCTAAGAAAACACTCCATCCAATAACAGATGAGAAAAATAGCCGGCAACAAATGCAAAATAAAAGCCAATGAAAGGGGTAATAGTGCTAACGCCAAGTAATATCGGAACAAATATAATAGGAGTCCCTACTACCAGCATGGCCCACCAGGAATGTGTCCAGCCTCGATGGTGTCCAATGGCCGGGAACATGGCGAACAGCCCCAGCCATGCTGCCCAGCGGTATTGATGATAAAAAATCAATGTGCCGTCGACCAGGATAAATACACTGTAAAAAAGGTTCTGTCCTTTGGAGTCGGTATCCACGTCGGGAAAAAAAGCTCCCAGCAAACAAAAGCCCATTAATCCGGCTACTTGTAAAGGAGTTTGGGCTGGAAAGCTCGCTATTGTCGCGGCTCCAACGGTTAGGCTGCCGGCAATCAATCCTCCAGAGAGATGTCCTTTGTATCCTGGCATAGTCTTTCATTTCGCATAAGTGCAGTACATATCACTACCTTTATGATCAGCATGCTTGGTTGACAACCAGAAAGTAACCGGATTTTTAAACAGGTAAGGACAGGTAAGTTTTTCTCGCCTAATCATGGGCTTTGTCTCCGCGGTAAGGCAAGCGTGTGAAACTTCCCCAAAACGGCTCAAAACAACTTGTTGTCGCCTGTATAGCGGGATGGTATGCTTTAATGAGTTTTAGCCCAAGGAACGTAAATGAAAAAATACTGTTTATCATGGGGAGTATTACTTTTTGGCATTATGTTGCTAGGTTGTAGCTCAGGTAAAGATAATGACCAAGTTGGTCGAGTTCCTCCTGAATTAGTTGGCAAGTGGAATCTTGCTCTTCAGGGTCGGCTAATGAAGTACGAGTTCAGGAAGAATGGTTCGTATTCGATGGCTATTAGATTTCCATACGAACTTACCAATTGTATTAAAAGCAGCATAGACCCCCAGTGCAAAGAACAATATTGTGGATACTTTGTGGTTGCTTCCGGTATAGCCATGGCGGATGAGAATACTATTGAACTAGTAGAAAAAGAGCATGAAGAGATGCAGACAGACTGCTATTCTCAGGGAGTTTTTAAACCCATGCCTCTTGCTGCTCCCCAAAAACACACTTGGAAGCTGAAAGTCGGTCAGTATGACGGCGATACTGTTGTGAAACAAAAATGTCTCTATTTTGATAATGAAGACTTCGGGTATACGCCTGGGTCTCAACTGGACTAAAGTATGCCTATCGCTAAGGGTTTTCAGTTCATTACTAGGCGGTTGCCCTTCTAAAAAAACTCTCGTTGGTGGAGTACCATTTTTTTTGGCTTTCGCCTACCTTATTGAAGCCGGCGACCTACGTTTGGGGAAGGTAGCTTGGAGCCAGAAAGTGAGTGTCTAAATGAGTCTAGTAGCGCGAGAGGTGCTGGTGCCTGTGAATGAAGAAACTTATTTGGAAGGCAGTTTAGCTATTCCTCATGAATCCAGAGTGGTAGTGCTTTTCGCGCATGGTAGTGGCAGCAGTAGACACAGTCCAAGAAATCAGTACATAGCTAGTGCCTTACAGCAGGTTGGAATTTCTACTCTATTGTTTGACTTGCTTACCTCTGATGAAGAGGAACGAGCCGAACGTTGGCCTGATTCGCAACGGTTCGACATTGAGCTATTAGCTGAGCGATTAACGGCAGTGAAAAACTGGTTTTGGAGCGGATTTTCCGATGTCTACTCCTCGATAGGACTTTTTGGTTCAAGTACCGGAGCCGCCGCGGCCTTGCTAGCTGCCGCTAGAGAGCCAGAGCACATTGGCGCGGTAGTGTCGCGTGGAGGACGACCTGATTTGGTGGGAGAAGATCTATCTTTGGTTCGAGCGCCAACTTTGTTAATTGTCGGAGGAGCCGATCGTGCAGTCCTCTCTCTTAATCAAGAAGCCTTCGAGCAACTAGAAACTGATAAAATGCTGGAACTAGTCGCCGGTGCCGGTCACTTATTCCAAGAAGCTGGAAGCCTAGAATATGTTGCTCGATTGGCGATTTCATGGTTTACCCGGCATCTTTACGCCGATAGGACAATAACGCCGCAACCTTCGGTGTCCCCAGAACAATAGATACTAGGTGATGAGGACACAAATTTACTTCTCTCTGCATAACCGGCGTAAAAAAAATGACCCCGCCGAGAATCGAACTCGGGCTTGTGCCGTGAGAGGGCACCGTCCTGACCGCTAGACAACGGGGCCGAAAGTTGCGTGCAATGTACTCATTTATTGGCTAATCTGTCCAGAGTATTTTGGCCAGACTGTTTTGGGAGACTAGGATTCGAACCTAGATAGACAAGTTCAGAGCCTGTCGTCCTGCCGTTAGACGATCTCCCATCAATTTAGTTTTTCTTTCTAGGCCTATTTGTCCTAGACCTATTGGTTTTTTTCTCGACCTTACGAGTTAGAACGAAAATTCTGGTTTCACTTCCTAGCTCGTAAATATTTATTCCTTCCCAGCTACTTCGTTTGTTTCGATTGGGAATGTGTATTGCACGTAACCCTGGCTGGTTCACGATGGTAATGCGCGGATAACCGGTATACTGTCTGTCAAAGAAACGAATCGTGTCCGCCCAGTTGCTTGGCGATCGAAACCTACCTCGACCAACTTTGCTACTTCCGGGTGGGAGCTGTACTCCCGATGATCCGGTATTGCCGCTGACCGTTAGTGGCAAAAAAACCGTTGCTGCTGCAACAAAAAAAACGAGGCGCAATGTGTACTTTTGCCATAGCACTTTGTCAAGAGATAAAATCACGATGTTAACTTCCTTTTTTAACCGTCGCGCTTTTTAGGGTAGAGTACTGCGTTTCGCCTTGTGAAACTAGTAAAGATGCTAATTTATGCAGTGGCAGAGTAATCAAAAGCAAGGAACATCAATGGTTAGAGGAAAGTTTTTCCGAAGCCAGTTTTCCGCGTTGAGGGTGCAATCGGAAACGCCAGCCATTGATTGGTCGGCAGGCGCGAACGCTAAAACTGGCGAAAAGAGAAGACCAGGCAAGCTGCTTATGGTGCTAATCGGAATGCTAGCGTTGTTGGGAAGTAGGGCCGGAGAAGCTTCGGTAGTTTTGCCTCTCGATTTAAAGGAGCTGGCGCAAAAGGCACACCTCATTGTACAGGGAGTTGTTTTATCCACTACCTCTTCTTGGGATGAACAAGGTCTGCGGATTTTCTCGCTTACTCGCCTGCA
>JBNKEI010000186.1:0-2528 GCA_050288705.1 Myxococcales bacterium | reverse complement strand
TGGCAGCCAAACGTTGCCAAAAGATGTAAGAAGAGAAGGCAAGAGACGAAACTCACCAAGGGGGCCAACCCAAGGCAAGATTTTATACTGCTCGTTTAAGGACTTAAGAAAAGAGCTCAGCCTGGAACGAACACGCGATTTCGCGCATGGAGGTCCGGTAGTTGGGTGCAGCGAGGCTAGTCGAAATTCCAGCTGGTGGAAGTCCAGCCAATGGAGGTGCCCAGCCACTATTGTAGTCATATCCAGCATTGGGAAGGGTGACCGACCCAATAAAAGCCTGGAAGTAAAAGTCTCTGAGGCTGGAGCGAATACTCTGGTCGAGCAGACAGGGAGGCGAGCGACTTGGCAGGTTGTAGCGGAAAAAGTGAACCAGGAAGCCCCGAAATGGACCCCTCACGTGAACGGCTTGTGAGGAATAGAGAGTGCCGAATCGTTTCAACTACGATGAAGGCCAAGGCTGTTAGGAAAGTGCTGGGCGAATGCAATAGCAGGCTCTCCGGGGTCGTAGAGGACGACATGCCAAGAAGGAATAATCGACGAAAGCCCGGAACCACTCGGAGGTCGCCTAGGTAGAAATGCACAGCGAGGACATCGAGTATAAGCTGTCGTACAGTGAAGTCGCGATGTGCCTGCGAGTGGGGCGGATGGGGCCGATTAAGTGATGATGAACCGGGACACTATAACCCGGTTCGGAGCGAGGGCCCCTGGGGTAGAGCGAAAGCTCGAATGGCGGTGCATTAGAGGGCTCATGTCCCGACGCAGATTGGGGTAGCATGCTCAGGCCTAAAGGTGCACGAAAGGTGGAAGCAAACCAAACGATACATTAGTACCGCATGGGAAGGCCCCATCCTATATGCCAGCCTTGAAGCCGTACTGGGGAAAACCCGCCGTACGGAATTTTAGGGGGGACGATGGAAACGTCGGCATCATTCGAAGCCCGGTCCGCGCCATTGTCCTACCCGATCAACCCGAGATGGGCGAGAATTTTACAAGCGATAGTTGGCTCTTCAATAAATGCAATAACTGTAAATGCAATAACTGTTCTGATATTACCACAATCCGGGCAAACCAACACATCGTTACCAAAAACACGTTTTAGGAGCGAAGCCCAAACGCGGTCGTAGAATAAGGAGTCTTCCCTTCCCGTCTTTAACACCACCAAAAAAATTCTGCGCAATTTCAATAGTTTGCAGCATCAAAAAATCCCGAGTGGCACTACGACTCCTTTGCAGGGAGCTACACGACCATTTTTTTTGTGCCCCCCGGCCTATGGTCTATTCCTAGCGAACTATAGATAGCCTTTAGGTCTGTTTCCGGAATTGTGCTTTTGCGAACATTCAGGGTGTGACCATCTCGCTGCTTAAAAGAGACGGTGGTTCTTTGTTGGACGCAAAGAATTTCTTTTAGAGTAGCCCAGCTTCCATTAATACTAGAGGTTTTAAGTTTCGTTCTGAGAAATTGCACGAATTGGTAAGCTAATACCGTAATAAACAAGTGGCCGTCAGCACGACCCTCTTTGGAGTGAAAAATAGGCCGGATGCCAAGTTCGTTTTTAAGGCTTCTAAACACGCTTTCTAGATCAGTTAGTGCGATGTAAGTACGCCATAGTTTTTCCTCGTCCCAGCCGAGTTCATTGGTGCGCAAGCAATACACGCCTGGATGAGTAGCCATGGTGCCATTCACGGGTCGTTTTTCCCAGGTAATAGCGGTGGCTGTTTCTCCTTCGGAGGATAGTTCTATTTGGTAGTGTCTAGAAATACCATGGCTTCTTGCTTTTAGTCTTCCAATTCTCTCCATCAGCACATTTACGCGCTTTTCCCCCTTAGGATTTTGCAAACCATCTGCAATTTTTTGCAAACCAGCTTCGTAACGTGAGCTAAATAACTCTATTTGAGCCAATTCTTTCTTTTCCCTGCCGGCACTATGACAATGTAAGAATGCTTCTTTGCCATCTTCACTTATTTTTTTCTGAATGCTGATGACCTCCCCAGTACCGTTCTTGATATTCACTGCGTTGCTCTCGTCAAACTGTCGCACTCCTTTACGGCTCACGACTAGATATCTAAATTTGTTTTCTACCAGCCAAGCAATATTTTTTTCAGTAGCAATCCCGCAGTCCATTATCACTAGGGCGTTGGGTTTAGCGCCTAGTCCTACGAGCATTTCTTGTAGCGTTTTACACTCTGAAGCATTGCCTTCAAATGTCATGGAACGCCGTACAAACCCGCTACCGTCCAATACTAATCCCAATGTAACCAGTGGACAGTCATTGCGCCTTTCTTTGGACCGTCCTCTTTTGGCCTTTGGATTCGAGCCGACTTCTCCTTCAAAATAGGTATTTGTCAAATCATAAAGAGTAATTGTCTGACCTAGCCCGAACAATTCACAGACGTACCTGCTCGCCCAAACGTACCGTGACAAAGTCCGCAAAACAGGTATCCTTCTCATACGGGGAGCTTCCAATCATGGGATGTTGGCCAGAATTTCCATAATTAAAATGGAAAGGACCGGAGAGTTATCTATTCTGA
>JBNKEI010000185.1:0-13044 GCA_050288705.1 Myxococcales bacterium | reverse complement strand
CGGGGCCATGCTCTACCAAGTCATATCAGGAGTTACTCCACAAAAGCTCGATCTTGCCAGAGCCTATGTATTAAACGCCGAAAATGAAAACGACGGTGCCGCCATGGTTGAATTTGCACTCCAGAAACCCTTCTGGAAAGACTATATCGAGGAAAAAGAATCTTTCCAGCAAGAAAAAGAACGAATCAACGAGGTTTCTCAAGCAAGACTGGAAGAACTCAACCCAGGCGAAATGAGCTCGGCGGATTACTTGAGTGCTGTCAACCAAATTACCGCTGAAAGAGAAGCGCAGCTCCAAGATTTGTTGCGAGGAATAGGAATTAACGTCTTTTCGATAAAACCGGGTTAAAAAAAACAAAGGCCAATTAGTCAATTGCAAAATCCGCCGGTTGAGAGCGTAAGAACTGGAATTTTGCAATTGCCTCCAATAGATAAACTCGGGGGTCCGGTGTCTTTACTCAAAACTCGATCGGCACCTTTCCGGGCAGTAGAAAAGGGAAAAGCTGGGCTCAACGGCAGATTGGTGTCCATTGGCGCCATCTATATCGATCCTCTCAGCGGCACTGAAGAAACCAAAAAACAAGTTAGCCTAGTGCTAGATAACGAAGGAAAAGTAACCCAAAATATCGATTCCAATGGAAATATCACCAATATTGAATACGACTTTTTAGGAAGAGAATTAGCAGAGGCAATTGCTCCTCGTGTCGGAAAAATAATTGACTAAAGTTGGTAAATATTTCATACTGGATATCCAATAAGGAATTTTTAATTTTCAGGTGGACCAAAAAAACGTAGAGGCTGAAGCGGCTCTCCGTCCGCTACATTTTGTTTGTTGCTTTTGAATGTTCCATGCTGTGCGGGAGGCGTAGAAAAACTCGTGCTATAACGATTTTTTGCCTATACGTTCTGTTTGTACGAGTCGGAAGGTCGTATGGGTCTCACCGCCGGCTTTGTTCCGTGTTTGGGTCTGTCGAATAAACATTTAGCGCCAACACTACCATGATGGTTCATAAAAACAATATGTATACATACGATTATGGTACTACTTTTGGAAATCTGGTTTTTCACATCAACAATATCAATAGCTTATAGATTTACTGGATCGAAAAAACGGGAAAGGCTACAATGTGGGAGCTAACCAGAGGGTAGGAGGTCAAGATGTTTAATAGAATTCTCGGTAAACAAAGGCACACTGTCCTAGATGATTCCGCGAGCACATCTAACAGTCAGCAAAATTCAGGACTAAGCAATAATGAAAATCCCGGACCAAGTAACGTTAATGCCAACATCCAATTAACAAGTGGTCATAGTAGTTCGCAAAATCGAGATACGTTTAATAACACCGTAGGTGGGCGAAACAATGGAAACCTGAAAATTGAGGACACTGGCCATGGGTTAAATAGGATGTTTGGTTCCTTTAATCCATTTTCGATTGGTCGGTCACAAAAACCAATTAGTCGGTCACAACCAATTAGTCTGTCACAAATGGACCATGACTTAGATGTTTGGGCTTTTGATGATTATAATCATAAAATTCCCCAAAAAGGAGAAGAAAATAAATTTGCGGCAAAGGTTAGAATTATCAAATCTTTTTGCAATCGTGACCCCATCCTTAGTCTAGCCGGTCTCAATTTGAAAAGCCTCCCAGAAGAAATCGGTAACCTTACCTGGCTTAGCGAGCTAGATTTGTCGAACAACCAACTGACCGAGCTGCCCCGTTCCCTCGACAACCTTACTCGGCTTAGCAAGCTAGACTTGTCTAGCAACCAACTGACCGAGCTGCCCAACTCCTTGGGCAAACTTACTGGGCTTAGCGAGCTAAACTTGCACGACAACAAACTGACCGAGCTGCCCAACTCTTTGGGCAACCTTACTCGGCTTAGCGAGCTATACTTGCAGAGAAACCAACTGACCGAGCTGCCCAACTCCTTGGGCGAACTTACTGGGCTTAGCGAGCTAAACTTGCACAACAACAAACTGACCGAGCTGCCCAACTCCTTGGGCAACCTTACTGAGCTTCGCGAGCTACACTTGTCGAGAAACCAACTGACCGAGCTGCCTAACTTCTTGGGCAATCTTACTGGGCTTACATGGCTAAGTTTGGAGCACAACCAACTAACCGCGCTGCCACAGGGTATTTTTCGGTTGCCTCATGAAACACATATAGAACTTGAGCAAAATCCCTTATCTCAACAGACAATAGCTGCACTGACCAAACGAACCGGTGGAGGTGGACCACGGATTAGTTTTTCCATTGTCGAAACTCCTTCCGCTCAGGTTTCATGGACAGAAGCTTTGAAAACGCTATGGGGATAGGGGGGATGTCGCATTGACTGAAACCCATATGGATGTTCCCACTGCCGGATATGCTTGGGCCTGGTTCAATCTCGGGCAGGCACGACAGTGGTTGGGATCTCCTCAAAAAGAAGTATTTGCAGCCTACGAGAAGGCGCGCGCCTTAGCTCCTGGTGAGCATCGGTTTAAAAAACCGCGGAGGAGGTAAACACTGTCGCCTTTTCAGTCCTTTTCAAAAGGTCCACTAATTGGGATCTGGTAATACGCCCTTGAGTAACCTCGGCCAAAGAAAGCATTTGTTCGACCAAGTAGCTGCACAAAAGCATAATAAAATCCACGCCAATTCCAGGCGTGGTTATGTCACGCCAGCGTTCATTGCGCATGTAATCGTCAATGATTTCCCATTCGCGTTTTATTTCCCAGCGAGCCAAACAAAACGCAGCCCTATATAAGGGAGGAGCGGGACGAGCAACCCCTGGTTGGAGCAATGCTTGGAACTTTTCTTTTGCTGAGGGAGAGTTCCATTCCTCGATTGGCAATGGCCATTCCCTCAAGTTATTCGCCAACCAGCAGGCTGCCTCATCAAGAAAAAATTCGGTTATGGTAGCTGGCTTGCGCTCATATAAGTAATCCCAACGAGTGGACATTGGTTTATTTTCTCGATTTTCTTGCCTTCTTTTTTGCCTGCCGCTCCTTTTTGCGTCGTTCGCGAATCGCCTCTCGATTGGAATCGGAGTGGTTCTTTTCTTCGCCGGAAAACATGCCGCTTTGTCGGGCGGAAGTTCGCATGGCGGCATTCATGGGTGGAGTGTAGCCTTTTGGTAATCCCATGGCTTGCATTTGCTGTTGCATCATTGCCCGCTGCATTGCTCCAGCATCTTCGCCGAAAATATCTTGTAATCCCTGGCCCTTAAGCTGGCGAAGCGCGGCTAATTGTTTAAATCCTGGCAATGAGCCTAATAAGCCTGGCGCGGAACCAATTTGGCCCATGACATTGCGCATCATTGTATAACGAGCAATAATTTCTCTTACTGTCTCGTGTTTGTTGCCCGAGCCTTTGGCAATGCGTTCAACTCGCGAAGCATTTAATTGATCAGCACGTTTTCTTTCCTGAATAGTCATAGAATCGTGGATAGCTTCAATCTTTGTAAATTCTTTGTCATCCACTTTTAGTTGCGAGGTCATATCCCCAAAAATGGGGAATTTTTCCAAAAGATCTTGTAATGGTCCCATTTTGCGAATAGTGCGAATTTGAGCCACAAAATCGGCAAAAGAAAAATTTCCGGAAAGAATTTTTTGTGCGTCTTCCTCAGCTTTTTCTTCGTCAACAACCTCTTCAAAATCTTTCATCAGGCCGACAATATCGCCGAACCCTAAAATTCGGCTGGCCAAACCTTCTGGGCGAAACTCATCTAATTTGTCTAGACTTTCTCCCATTCCCAAAAATTTAATAGGCTTTCCGGTTACTTCTTTAATAGAAAGAGCCGCGCCGCCACGGGCATCACCATCAAGCTTAGTAAGAATAAAACCCGAAAGGTCGAGTCGGCGGTTGAATTCAGCAGCAGTATTCACTGCGTCTTGGCCAATCATGGCATCGCACACCAGAAGAATATTTTCCGGTTTGGTGCGTCTTTTAATTTCTTCCAGCTCACTCATCATTTCTTCGTCGATGGCCAAGCGGCCAGCGGTGTCGAATAGCACCACGTCGCATTTTTGCTTCTGCGCTTCTTCAATAGACTGATGGCATAAGTCGGGAGGTTTTACGTTTGCTTGATGGTATACGGGAACTCCTAGCTGGCGGCCCAACACTTGTAGCTGATTTACCGCCGCCGGGCGGTAAATGTCCGCGGCGACCAACATGGGCTTTTTTCCCTGCTTTTGCAGAAATCGGGCGATTTTCGCGGTGGTAGTAGTTTTACCCGATCCTTGAAGCCCGACCATCATTACTCCAGTAGGACGACTTCGCAGGTCACTAATGACCAAGCTGGTTTCCACCGGGCCCATAAGAGCTTCCAACTCGTCATGGCAGATTTTAATAAAGTGATCTTGCGGTGTGACCTTGAGTTTTTTACCTTTGGAATCAGTAGCCTTTACCTGGACGATTTCGCCCACCGCTTTTTCTTTGATTCTGGCGACAAACCTTCTGACCACCTCCAGAGAAACATCGGCTTCCAATAGCGCTACACGAATGTCACGAAGCGCTTCTTCGACTAGGGATTCACTGAGCTCGGCTTTGCCAGTAAACCGATTGCGCGCCGCGCGGAAGCCTTTGGTGAGCGTATCTAACATTTTGAATCCTTCCTTACATGGCTTCTCTTCGCATCGCGAAGATTTGCCATTTGCGTAAAAAAAATAGCGCCGTATATAACACCCTCTCTAGTCGAGAAAGCAATGTCAATGACGTGAGTCTTGATAGGTTCTTTCGGTTCTCGGGTTCTTTATAACACTTCGCGTGCTTGACTTTCGAAGACACCCCGTGTTCGATGAGGCGTATGAACGACGCAATTCGTACTGAGATAAGTATCCGGGGAATTAATATTTTTATTCCCATGCGCTTAGACGCTATTCCTCGTGGCTTGGTTCCCGACGATGGGCCGGCAAAAAATTTTGAGTGGGAATTGGTTCTTGAGGGAGGAGCTTTAAGAATGCTCGCTCACATCAATGGCTCAAATTATCGGAGAATGCTCAAGACTATAGAAGAAAACAACAATAATGTTGGGGTTGTTCTGCGTGGAAAGTTGCGCTCGACTCAGCCGGGAGAAGCGTTGGTTTTGGAAAGCGCCGGGTTCGATGTTCGGGTAAAAAAACCTGCTCCTTTTGGTCGAGAGGCCCGTTTTAGTCGTCGCAGTCTCTCTTCGGCTGAACCGGTTAGCGAAGCGGGTACCGATTTCCGGGAAAAAAAGGCTGCTGACTGTCTGCCATCGGCTCAAGTTTCCCTATCGGGCAGGCGAGTATTCATACCGACTCCTCTCTCAAAAGGAGAACGGCGACGTAAGGAATGACTTTCCTGTTGCTCAGGAGTACGCAAAGTCGTAGGATGCCGCAAGAAAACACCGGAGTGGCGGAGCTGGTAGACGCAGGGGACTTAAAATCCCCTTGGGTACAAGCCCAGCGCGGGTTCGAATCCCGCCTCCGGTATTTTATTATGCGGGAGTAACGCATGAACAGATATAGGGTTATTTATGCTGACCCCCCTTGGTCGTACCGGGATAAGGCGGAGGCAGGCCAACGAGGGGCGACTTTTAAATATGGGTTGATGTCGCAAAAGGATATCGAAAGACTCCCGGTACAAGATCTTGCCGCAGAAGATTGTGCACTTTTTCTTTGGTCAACGTTTCCGCAACTTCCCGATTGCTTAAAAGTGTTGGAAGCATGGGGTTTTCAATACAAAACAGCAGGCTTTGTATGGGCAAAGACTAATTCTGATGAGCGTACTTTCTTCATGGGTATGGGAAGTTACACTCGTTCTAATGCGGAAATTTGTCTGCTGGGGCTAAAGGGACGCTTAGAACGACAAAGTGGTGGTGTTCGCTCGCTAGTTGTTGCCCCGCGGGGACGTCATTCCGAGAAACCAGGAGAAGTTCGCGATCGTATTGTTCAGCTATACGGTGATGTTCCGCGAATTGAATTGTTTGCTCGGAACATTGTTCCTGGATGGGATGCTTGGGGTAATGAGGTTCCCTGTTCTGTAGAGCTAAAAAATAACCGCTTTGTTCCTTTGACGCCTGTCGACGAAAAACAAGCAGCAAGCTAACCACCATGGAGTTAGGTGTTTGGGAGTATTGAGAACTTGGAGTTCTTTAAAAACCAAGTTTCGAACCAAGATTCTCTATCCATGTTCTCCCTTTTAGATGGAGAGCTGCTTCCCGAGACCTGCTTGGAGCAAATTTGTTTGGCGTGCCATGCTCAAGGTGGAGCGTTATGGGTGATGCGGGAAGAAGAAAAAGTAGAGCTGCATCTAAAATGCTTTAGAGGAACGCTTGATCGCAACTCATTGGCTGCCAGATTCTCGATCGAACCAAGCTTGCATTATTTTGGTTGGTGTGACCGAACGACTGTTTTTCCTGTTCCCGGAATTCCCAAAATAAAATCATTTTATGTATTAATTACTAAAGAAGGAGCAATCTTTGGTTTAGCACTTTGCACCGACAAAGATTCAGGATTTACCGAAAGTGATTTTCAGGCCGCCGAAATTGTCGGTGATTGCGCGGCAATAGCCATGCAGAATTCTTTACGTTTTCAAAAACTTGGACAAAATGCATTGCTAGATTATCAAACCCAAGTTTATAGCTTAACCTATTTTACTGATTTCGCTGCCAAGGAGTCATACCGTTCTCGCCGATTTTCTCGAATGTTTTCAATTATGACTCTTACTATAGATGGTTACGAAACATTGCGCAGAAATGTAGTCAAGGCTTCACGTATTTGGGAATTCACCGAATCAGTAATATGCGTGCTTAAAGGAGTAATCCGCGATAGCGACGTGTTGGCCAGAGCTTGCGAAAATGAATACTACGTGCTTCTTCCGGAAACCGATTTTTTAGGCGCATTGCTTTTGGCGCGAAGAGCGCGCATATCACTGGAGCGGCCAGGAATTCTTTTAGGGCAAGCGCAAGGAATAGATATAATAATGGGATTGGCCACCTTTCCCAGAGATGGTCGTAACTACCAGGAGCTAATTGATATATGCCATCATCGTGCGCGCGAAGCTCGGGCTAGTTTGGCGAAAAAACTTGATTTGGGAAAACTTGATTTTGTCTCGGCAGCAAAGCTTTTGCTCGGAGAAGAAAAATCACCGCCTTTGCCAGTGGATGATTTTGCTGGCCCCTCTCGTCGAGGCACTCTTCCAGCGCAGTTGATGCATCAGGCTAGACTAGAATTGGCCATGGAAATAGCCAGATCGCCTAAAATGCATGGCCTGTTGTATATGGGTGGAAAATCGATTTACCGGTGTTCATGGCTAATTGAAGCGTTTGAGCACCTGCCCGTTGATTGTTCCTTGAGAATTTATCTTCTTGGTCGCAAAGAGGACATTGAGAATTTTCTATGGGCAACTCCAGTGTTTTTAGATGGAGACGAGTTTTTTCAAGAGCACGAACTTTTGCTGCTTTATGCTGAAAATGCGTCTTATGCGTTAATTCAACGAGATTCCTCACCGCATCGAGCTTGCTGGGGATTCCATACTAGTGATGCTATGGTTGTGGATTGGTTGGTAACCAAATTGCAGGAACGGTACGATTTGCAGCCGCTTTAAGCGCCTGTTCCTACTATAGCCTTGACCAAAAAGTGATTGCTTTATAACGTTAACAAACCTTTAGCTTATTCTTATCTTCTTACGCTCCCAAATAGCCTATGCCAAATCGCCAAGAACTTCGGAAAAACTGTACTCATTCAGCCTTGATAAATGCAGCAGAGCACCTCTTTGCCGAGCAGGGCATTTACCAGGTGAGTATCGATGAAATCACTTCCGCGGCCAACGTCGGCAAGGGCACCTTTTATAATCATTTTGCTACTCGAGACGATATAGTTGCTGCAGTAGTGCAAAAAAGTCTTGCCTTATTGCTGAGCAAGCTAGCCAGCATTTCCAATAATGATTCCGATATATTGCAGTGGCTCATAAACACTCATCTAGAGTTTTTTCATGCTAATCCGCGATGTTTGTTGATACTCCAGCAAGTGCGCGGTTTGCAGAAGCTGGTTAATTCGGTTGAAAATCCAGTGCGACGGGAAATTGAGCATTACGTCGATTCGATTGCTGAACTTATTGGTCCATTCCTGCGACCACTAGGTTTCTGTACTGCGCAAATACTCATTTGCGCACGTTTTCTTTCCGGGGCAATTAGCGGCGCCTTATCGGTTGAACTCATGGTTGGCGAAGGAGTTTCTTTGTCTTCCGACGCATTGCCGATGTTAACAGAATCGCTGAAAATGCTATCGGTGTTGGAGAGAAAAGAGAGCCCATTTGCTGATCCGCCAACCGGAAAAAATGCCGATTTCCTAGTTGATAAATCATCAATCGAGCAGAATGAAACGGTACTGGCCTTTGAGCTTGCCGCTTATGATCACCGCGTACTCGCTCCTCTGGAAGATGCCTGGTCGCCCAAAGATTTTATTGCCCATGGTAGTCGCTTCTCTACCGAGTTGCGCCAGGCATCAGATTTGGAATCGGCACGGCAGAGGTTGCTAGCCTGGGTCAATTCATCTCAATTCAATACCTCATTGGAAGTGCAAGAAACGGACATGCTGGGTCGAGTTATCGCCCGCGATTGCGCGCGAGTATGGCGTGCTCTACTTCATCCGCGCAATGAGCAAGTGAGCGGATGGAGCGTTTTAGGCGCACTCTACGACGTGATCAGCGGCAAGGAACGACCGGATCTGTCCGCTGGCTTTTGGGCGGAGATTGCCCACTTGTCATTTGGATTGAGCGGCAGGGCAGGCCGGACGCAAAGTTTTTTCGATGCCTCGCCTAGTATGCCTAGTGCGCTGGGGCATGGCGTGCAAGCTGCGCGTTTGCGCTCGTCGCAGCTCGATAAAATGGCTGCGAAAGTGCAAAAGACCATGGCCCGCTATAGTAGCGGTCTGGAGGATGCGGTGCTTTTTCAGCGCTTGCAGCATCGAGAGCGCATATTGGCGGAGTTGGGTGCTAATTCCGATGATTGGAATGATTGGCGCTGGCACCTACGTTTTGTCGCCCGTTCGGAAAGCGAGTTGGCGCGTTTTGCATATTTGTCTGCGGGAGAGGTAGAGCGAATTCGCGAAGCTACCAAGCGAGGCATGCCTTTTGGGGTTACTCCGTTCTATGCCTCGTTGTTTGATGAAAATGGCCATGGCGAGGACAACCGGCGGGACAAAGCCTTACGTGCCCAGGTGATTCCTCAAGAGCGCTACCTGCAAGCGTTAAATCAGCCTAATGGTTGCATTTTTAGCGACTTCATGCTGGAAGCAGATACTTCTCCAATTCCCTTAATAACTCGTCGTTATGCTGGGGTAGCAATACTCAAGCCTGTGCAGAATTGTCCACAATCTTGTGTCTATTGTCAGCGTAACTGGGAAGTAGTGGTTTCCAAAACCGAGCGGGCAAAAGTAAGTAAGGGCAAAATTGCTGCCGCCGTAGCTTGGTTGGCAGAGCATCCGGCTATACATGAGGTACTAATTACGGGGGGTGATCCTTTTTTATTGCCAGATAAAGAGTTGCACGCGCTTTTACAGTCAATCGCCGCTATTCCCCATATTGAGCGAATTCGTTTCGGAACACGTTTGCCGGTGGTATTACCCATGCGCTTTACGCCCAGGTTAGTGAGAATGTTGAGTTCTTTTCGAATTCCTGGCCGGCGAGAAATTTGCGTTGTGACTCACGTGCAGCATTCCTACGAGCTAACTCCAGAATTGGTGATGGCGGTAGATCGGCTGAGATGTGGGGGGCTGTCAGTTTATAATCAACACGTTTATACGTTTTATGGTTCGCGTCGTTTCGAAGCCGCTTATCTGCGGCGAATGCTACGACGTTGCGGTATTGATCCCTACTACACTTTTTATCCCAAGGGCAAAATGGAAACTCTTGACTACCGAGTTCCTCTTGCTCGCATACTGCAGGAACAGAAGGAGGAGGCGCGTCTGCTTCCCGGATTAGCGCGAACTGACGAACCAGTTTATAACCTTCCCGGTTTGGGAAAGAACAGTCTTAATGCCTGGCAGCATCGCGATCTGATATCACTTCGGCCGCAGGGAGCTCGGGTTTACGAATTTCACCCTTGGGAAAAGAAAATAATTCCCCAACATTCCTATGTCGGCGAGGATATTCCTAATTTAGAGTATCTTGACCGCCTGGCGGGAATCGGTGAAGACCCAGCCGACTATGAAAGCATTTGGTATTACTTTTAGGTGCGTTCTGGGAGGCCAAACCTTGTAGTGTCTAGTGTTGTATTGGGGAATGCTTTTGACCCGAGCTTGCAAGATACTTTTGGCCGATCCCAAAGGCGATGCCTGGAGCGAATTTTCGCGAGCTTTGCAAGAAAAAGGACACCAAATACTTATTGCCAACGATGGCTCTCGCGCATTGGAATTGGCCATTTTGCGTCACCCCGATTTGATTTTTTTTGACGAAGATTGCTCTTTGGTAAGCGTGCGCACTTTTATTCAAATTTTGCGCACCAATCCGCGAACTGAGGACATTCCGGTGGTGGTTACCGGGACCGTCGATGATACTGAAAGAGCGCGAAGCCTGCATGATGGATATTTGCGCAAGCCTTTCCATTTGCACGATGCACTGGCAATCGTTGGACAGATTTTGCGCCGAGTGGAGGCGGCCAGAGAATTAAAGCCTGAGAATCGAGAAATTCAGGGCAGTTTAAAGCAGATGGGATTACCCGACGTGCTGCAATTGCTAGGTCAAAATCGACGCTCGGGGTCGCTTTCGGTTGAGAAAGGAGAGAAGAATGGCGAGTTTTGGTTGGCAGAAGGAAAGCCGGTAAATGCTCGCATTGGCTCATTAGAAGGCGAAAAAGCTTTTTTTCGACTCCTTACCTGGAAAGAAGGCCGGTTTGCATTTGTTCCCGCGGCTTTTTCGGGTGAAGTACGCATTCATAGAGCTATGGAAGAAGCTTTGCTTGAAGGAATGCGCCAAGCCGATGAGAAAGCGTCATTAATTCAGAGGTTGCCTGCCCCTGGTGCACGTTTAAAATTGGTTTCCCCGCGAGTGCAATTCTTATCGGGAAATGATTCTGTAACTAAACAAGTCATTTCATTGCTAAAAGAACCAAAGTCTTTAAATGAATTACTAGACTGTTTGCATGCATTAGATAACGATGTGCTAATTTCGGTAGGTTCTCTTTTAGATCGCGGTTTAATTAGCTTAGCTCCGGTTGGTGAGATTGCGGCTTCCGAGCCGTTACTAAATCCTGCGGAACAGCATGCATTAAGGGCCAGAATACTCAATGGCCGTCCTGCTTCTCGGCAAGTCATTGGCAAAACCGTTATGCTGACCGATTCGTTACGTGCTATTCGAACGTTTTTCGAACAAATGCGCGACACCGTAGGATTTAGAGTAATACGGTCGCCTGCTCCCGAACTATTAGGAACCTGGGCACGCATTGATTTTCCAGAAGGATTAGCAATAGATTTTTGTTTTATTCCCAATGCGGCCGACGCTCAGCCATTATGGCGACCATTTGCCGCTGGAGCCTTGGCAGCAAT
This sequence comes from Myxococcales bacterium, assembly GCA_050288705.1. Classification (GTDB taxonomy): domain Bacteria; phylum Myxococcota; class Myxococcia; order Myxococcales; family UBA5297; genus JBNKEI01. Next base: position 1,557 of record JBNKEI010000185.1, on the reverse strand, counting down.
GGTGTTGGAGTGCAAGCCAAGTAGCGTAAGCTCAATTTCTCGATTTGTGCAAGAGACTCGCTTACCCTTATTCATGGTAGGGGAAAAAGAGCTTCCTCTGGGGCTGCGAGGTATGAAAGGGATTATTCCCTCCTCCAGCGACTTCAAACAAGGTATTCGCGAGTTGTTCGAAGTAGTGCTGCGCGATTCAGCATGAGGCAGCTCCGCGTAGCGGAAACAATTGGGAAGACAAAACCAGAACTCCTTCCTGGTATAAGTGCAAAACCGCTTCCACGGAAAAAATCTCATCCGCGTCAGAGACGCGTAATACCTCACCCAAAGTCCGCTTCCCATCGAAAAGGCGCACAATTTTTTCTATGCCAGCGGGAATTTTGGGAAGCTTGCGCAAAAGCACTTCGGTGTCTACCACAAAGCGACTGTCCGAGTTTCCCATTTTTGCCACCGCCTGCTCGAATTTTCGTTTTCGAGGTTCATCGTAGGTGACTAAATCGCGAAGCGAATAGCAAATTGAGTCATGCCTGGACACTGGACCGAACCGAATGATGAATCGGCCGCTAGAAAGCACTAAAAGGCGGGCAATGGCGGCTTCTCCGCGTAGCTTTCCTGCAGACGCGTGCACCAAATTACCATGGTGAAAAAAAACCTCCCCGTCTTCCTCCGGAACGTGTACTTCGCCACTGCGCAATCCAGAAGTGAGCGCTCGCAAAATGTGAAAGAGAGTAATTGTCCCCAGTTGCCCAGTGATAATTGGATTGCCAGGGGCGTGCCCAGCAAAAAGACCGGCCAAAGTGCATAGGTCGCGCACATAGAGCGGTTTTGTCAAATAGTCATGTGCTCCGTTTGCAAATGCCTCGCTATGCAGGTTTTGGTCCCGGCGGTGGGATAAGAGAAAAAAAGGAACTTCACGGGTTAAGGCGTCCTTTTTTAGGTGTCGACACAATGAGTGACCGTCAATGCCCGGAAGATCAACTTCACTGAAGATGAGCAAAGGGCAAGTGGGTAACAACGCCAGAACCGATTCTCCACATTGAGCAGTAGCCACGCGGTAGCCTTCTTTGCGCAGACCGTGAGCCGCCAGTGATGCAACCCGAATGTCGGGATCAGCAATGAGTATAGGTCGCTTAATCATTCCACTCTCCTGATAGCAGGCTCTATTCTTCATTGCCTAGAAGACTTAGGCAATGAAGAAAAGCTATAGGTGATGGGAGGAATTAAACTACATCCTACAATGGTTGATATTGTAAGATATTGTAAGTTTTGGAGCGTGTACTTAAGTAAGTTGCGGCAAGTATTAATAGTATTAGGGCGTGTTCCCATATCCGGCACCACGCCCTCCGTCATTCCCGCGAAAGCGGGAATCCAGGGGCACCACAGTCGAAAGACCAGCTTTGCTGGTTTCAATTCCTCCGGTACGAATTCTATAGTATGCCGGTAAAAGTATTCCGCATCGCATTTGGGCAGTCGGAATCCGAATGATTTGGTTAGGCCACGTGCCTGGTTGATTAGCCTTGTTCGACATCGGACCAACGCGTCCCTTGCCTTTATAATTGCGAGGTC
>JBNKEI010000184.1:0-28945 GCA_050288705.1 Myxococcales bacterium | reverse complement strand
CACCATTTCTAAGGGTCGTAATTTAAGCAGTGCCATTTAATTTCTCAAGAGTATCAATCTGTTTTTGCGGAATTATTCCGCGGTTACCTACTAGCACAAGCTCATTTACCCCGAAGCGCTCACGCGTTTTGTTCACGGCTGGCAATAATGTCTCGGGGTCGCCAGTGTTTCCCTCAAAAACAGATATAGATAGTGGACATCCGCGCTCATCAGTAAGTAGTCCGTAATTAACTTGTAATTTGCCGAGCAACAAGCCAGTCCATCGTTTTATAACGATCATCCTTGTTGACGTTAGACCGCTTTAAGGGCACCTGCTACAAGGCTGCTAATTGGATTAATGTCGGTATGACTCGCGGCAGAGGAAAACTTGGTGGCAATCAACCTTCTCGCCCTCTCAAATCGGTCTGGGCATTCCCACTCTCCAGTTCTTTCAGAAAAGAGCTTTCGACTTGATTTCACGTCAGAGACTAATATGTACCTTTGGCTTTAGTTTGCTAATGCTGCGTCAGTTGCTTCCAGGAATAGCAAGAACAAAAAAATTGATGATCGAGTAGCAGAATCCCGCGTGATTGATAAAGGACTTGACTTTGGATGGATTGCAAAGTATCTGCGTAGATGCTTAATTGAAGGAGTAATCGTGACTGAGCCAGAAAAACAGGCCCGAATTTTCAAAGTGCTTTCCGTGGATACCCGGATCAAAATAATCGAACTGTTAAAACGCCAATCGCTCTGTGTCAATGCTTTAGCTCGGATATTGGGCATTACGCCTGCCGCGGTTTCGCAGCATCTTCGAGTTCTGCGTGACTGCGATATCGTAATTGCAGATAAACAAGGCTACTTTGTCCATTACCGAGTCAATAGTGAAATTCTTGCAGAGTGGAGCAAAATCACTAAAAGCATTTTGGAAGTCACGAATTAGAGAAGAATGATTTTTTTTATAGTAAGTTTAAGTGTCTGCGCAGTCAATTAAAAGAAAGAAAGGAGACAAACAGTATGATTTACAACCAAATTAAATGTGAAGCTTTTGAGGTAAAAACTGAATCTGGTGTTTGTCCTGGGCGGGCCAAAATCGAGCGCGGCGAGATTTTTGTGCTGGGAGCTAGGACGCCTAGTTCCAAAGGCATATGCTTTCAAGCTTTGAGTGCCATTGGTCCAATGAAACTTGCCATGTCGCTAACTGAACAACTAGACATGGAAAAAGACGGAAGTTTTAATATAACTTGTCCGCATAGCGTAGTTACTTATCGCCTTTCCCGCCTAAAATAAGAAAATCGAAATCATGTTTGTGGGGATGCAGGCAATGAAATGTCCACGTGCTATGGAGAATTAGAATGGGTAACAATAAAATGTCTATCATAGCGCATGGTTTGGAAAAGCGCTTTGGCGATGTGCAAGCGGTATTAGGAGTTGACTTCGAAGTGCGGCAGGGTGAGCTATTCGGTTTTCTTGGCCCCAATGGCGCTGGTAAAACTACTACTATTAATATGCTTACCGGATTAGCCCGGCCAGACGCTGGTTCGATATATGTTGGAGGCATTAATTGTACCAAACAACCAAAGGCGGCTCAACAGCTTATTGGGGTGGTTCCGGACGAAAGTAATCTTTATCCCGAGATGACTGGCTTTGAAAACCTCTGTTTTTGTGCAGCGCTTTATGGCTTGAATAAGACAGAACGCCAAGAAAGAGCCAATAAATTGTTGGACCAATTCAACTTAACTCAGGCATCTAACCGTAAATTCGGGGGCTATTCCAAGGGGATGAAGCGCAAGCTAACCATCGCCGCGGGAATCATTCATCAACCGCAAATTTTGTTTTTGGACGAACCTACTGCAGGAATTGATGTGGCTAGCGCGCGGCAACTGCGCCAACTAATCGCCAATCTCCACCTAGGTGGAACCACAATTTTTCTGACTACTCACTATATTGAAGAGGCAGAACGGCTATGCGAGCGTATTGCATTCATCCTATCCGGTCGCATTGTATGTATCGATACAGTCGAGCACCTGACCCAATCAATACTGGGAAAACATGTATTGCAAATTGTTTGCACGACAATTCCTGACAGGATAACGATCGAATTAGCGGAATGTTTCCCTGAGTTTCTTTTCATGACCGAAAAACAGGGACTAATTCGAGTTGAATCCGATAATCCGGTCAGTGTGGGTCCGATAATTCGTTTCCTGGAAGACCGGGGGGTAATAGTTTCTGAAGCTAAAAGAATCAGGCCATCACTTGAGGATGTTTTTGTGCAAATTACTGGCCTTGAGGCAGAAGTCATGCGTAAAGAAAAGGAAAAAATTGGAGGTGGCCAATGAAGAAAAAGCAATGGATTGCTTTTTGGAATATTCTAGCCAAGGATGTATGCACTTATTACTTGAAACCGCCAAATATTAGTTGGGGAATTATTTTTCCCCTTGCTTGGACAGCAATGTTTTTCATTAAATCTGGCAACGGTTTACAAAATATAATGACATTGTTGCCTGGCGTTGTGGTAGTTTCCATTTTGTTTGGAACAACTTCAATGCTGGCAGTAACCGTAACTTTTGAAAAAAAGAATAGTTCTTTTCAGCGACTTTTGTTGGCGCCCATACGATTCGAAATTCTAATCTTGGCCAAAACTAGCGGGGCAATTTTATTTGGCATGGCTAATGCCTTTGTGCCGATAATAATGGCGACATTTCTGGTTGACCTTTCATTGGTAATTTGGAGTGTTTTTGTTCCTGCAATATTTTTAATCGCCGTGGCTTCCACTTTTCTTGGTCTTTTTATTGCTGTTTCGGTTAGCGAAGTATTTGAGGCTCAAACTTTTTCCAATTTTTTCCGGTTCCCTATGATATTTTTATGTGGGCTTTTCTTTCCAGTCGAAAAGCTGCCAGTTTTGTTGAAACCACTTTCTTATGCATTGCCTTTGACTTATGGCGCTGACTTGCTTCATGGAGCGGTACGTAGTTGGCATGGCATGCCTTTGGTTTTCGACTTCTTTATTCTCGGCGCATTTTGTTTAGGCTTATTCGCGATTAGCCTCTGGAACATCCAACGAAAATGGATTCAGTAGAAGACAAGCAGCTAAGCCAACACAAATCATTCTTCAACTTGGTTCTTTGCTTGGAGAATCATCGCTTTCTGGAATTCGTTGTTTTATGGCCTGATAAGCGGAATGGATAACAGACTTACAGTTCACAGAAACAGGAAGAGAAAACAACGATTCAAGCAATAAGAAAGTCAATCATGGTGTTACTGCTAGCAGGGTATATGTATTTCATGTGGTTTATATGCCCTATGGAAATGATACATCTTGCTTATCATGGAATACTTGGGGCAGCAGTTTTCACATATATAGCTCTGTTTATATCATCTTTTTTTGTTGGAAGGGCATTTTGCGGGTGGCTATGTACGCATGGCGCTTTTTTCAAAAATTAATTTGTTCAACTTCGGTTCTTTTAGAGGGGAATAGATCGCGTGCCAATTTTGCAGTAGCATCAGCATTATCGCCTGTTATAAATATATTAGGAGTTACGATACTTGTTTCTAGGCGTTCTGGTTTTTTATCTAGATTTTTGGTAGCTTTAACTCTCTTTTTAAATTCTTTAGCCATAATCGGCCCTTGTTTCACGAATTCAGTTTCCGAGGTACTTTTTTCATGCTCTTGTATCGTTGCTTTTATATATTCATCAAAAACAGGATAATGTGTACAAAATTCACCAACTGCAACAAGCTTAGACCCTTGTAAAGTCATAGACGTTAGGATGCCAACGTCTCTTTTTACAGCTTTTTCTTTATCTTCACTGCTACCACTTCGTTCTATCAGATCAACCCAATTTCCAGGTCCCACTTGATAAACATGTACCTTTTTGCTATCTGGTAATGTTATTACACTTTTTTGTTTATTGCTCTCAATCTCGGCGCCAGCTTCCTTATTCCATCTTTCCTGCTTGAAACTTTCAATTTCTCCTCTAGATAACTTTCCGCTTAGCATTTCAGAAAGCGTTTCAATGTAAGCACCGCTTTTCAGGGTAGCAGGTGTTGACAACAAGCCTATGTGAACCTCATTCTCATGTATCAGTGCTTTAGATACTATATCTTTTACATGTTCAGCTGTTTTGTCTATTATAGACACAATTTTTTCACCCCACTCTGGATTTACTGCTTCAATATTGTTTCTTACCTTTTTGTATTGAGTTGAAGCAGTATTGCAAGCTATAAAAACCAGGTCAGCTCCATCCTTAAAAGCATGTTTAATACCCGCCGTCGTTAATTCAGCTATCTGCTCTGGTGTTTTTTCTCCGTATGGAGCATTTCCTGTGTCACCATAATGTTTAACAGATATACTTACATGATATTTATTTTCTAGATTTCGCGCCTTGTATCCAATGGCCTTTGCGGTAAAGAATCCACCAAATCCAGAATCAAACGTTGCAATTTTCATTTTTTCGACTTGTGCTAGTTTATTTGCTTCTCCGACTTGTATTGGCCTATCTCCTTGGAACGTATCAAATGGCAGCGACCCGAGGTTAGACCCTCTAGGCGTTTGTGCTGAGGAACAGAACTGTCCTCCTGTCGCATCTGACGGATTGGATTGGACCAAAGATGCGCGATCCCCAGTCTTCTGAAAGCTAGTTTTCCAAGAAAAACAACATTTGAGTGGATTACAGTTCATTCTTGTTCCTTTCAAACCGCAGAGTTTTTGCAATTATCGTGGGTCGAGTAGCCCTAGGTAGTTACCTTCCCGGGGCTCTCACAGAACCGGACAAGTGGATCTCACATCCGGCTCTTCAGTATGCTGGGGTCCTATTGGGAACTCAATCCCAGTATTCATAGTACCGATGTTTTCATCCGCAGCTAGGGGATAGAGGGAATGAAGCTGCTGGTCGCCACTATGCGTGGTAGCCATGCTGGCAATAACCGAAAAAGATTGCCAGCTTGACCCTAGAAGAAAAAAAGCGAGCGGGTCTAGGGACCACCCAAGAGGGGCCAGCCATGGAATACGTAGGACAATGACGGTTTGTGGCTATCTGGCTTGCCCAAAAGTGTGCGCATGCGGATTAGATCTGACCAATGCCCCAAATGCCCCAGAAGTGGAGAAGGCAAGCCGTTTTTGAATGATTGCTTTTCTGCGCTCCAGAAGTTGGATGCGTTTTTTTAAGCGAATAACTTCTGGGTCTGGCCAGGGCCAAGATCTGGCGGTGTATAAGGCGGTATAGAAATTATTATTATGAAAAAAAAGAAGATTATTCAGCTCGAAGCGAGCATCTTCCAGGGCTGAATCTATTTCAATAACTCGAATGTAAGGAATTGCTTTTGGTGAGTCAGCTTGGTAAATACGCTGATTATCTGTCCATAAAGAAGAAAAGGTAACCTCGCCAATTTCAACAGTTGTTTTTTTATCTGCATGGCGATGCTGAATGGCGGAAAATTTCAAAACTACTCCGTCTCGGGTGTCGCCCTCGCTTTCTGCGGAAATGCCAAATTTATAAAATCTACTCTGGTTAGAAACAAAATTTCCTAAAGAATAAGCAATCAAGCCCCGGCGTCCGTCTTTGGTTGTATAGCGTTCTAGTGGCTGAAGGACGTGGGGATGAGTACCCAAAATAATATCTGCGCCGGCCTCAAGTAATTGGTGCGCTAACTTGGTTTCTTGGTGGCGTGGGCGAATTTCATATTCTTGCCCCCAGTGAATGCAGACAATAACCAAATCTGCTTCTTGACGTGCATTATGGATGGACTTTTTCATAGTTGCGGTGTCTAATTTATTAGCTTGAGGAATATTGTTTTTTTGGGTTTCTCCATTTTTATTGTTAAAAAACTGGCTTGCGCCCAAAATAGCAATATTTATTCCGTTTTTTTGTAAACGAATTCCATGTTTAGCTTTATCCAAAGTGCGGCCAGCGCCAGCATAGAGTATTCCTACCTTTTCTAATTCTTTCAGAGTTTCTAGTAGTCCCTTCCTTTGTTGGTCGTAGACATGATTGTTGGCAAAAGAAACTACGTCAATTCCCGCCTGTTTCAGAGCAAAAAGCAGAGAAGTAGGAGCATTGAAATGGAAAGGAATTCCCCCCGGGTCGCCGCTAGGAGATACTGGAGTTTCCAAATTAGCAATGGCCAAATCGGCTTGAGATAGGGTGTTGGCGGTGGCCGCAAATAGAGCGTCGAATCCTTCATTGTTGATTGATTGGCCGCCCTTACTAGTGCTATTGGCGGCTCTCGCCGATTCTTTGACGGCAGTATGCGGCAAAACATCGCCGACTGCGGCAAAAGTTACCGTACGAATTTCCTCTGTTTCGATAGGGGTACGAGAAGCGGAAGCTGTGCCCGGGGAAGAAGGAGCTTGGCGCTCGGAAATTTTCGAAGGAGGCGGCGCACTAAGTGCGCTGGGGCGGGGATCTGCTTGGACTACGCGAAGAGTTTGGGAGCAAGCGGTTGCCAAGCTAAGTCCCAAAACTACAGCCAAGTATTGCAAAACAATGTTCATGTTTTCGGCCAAATCACTATTTAGTAATTATTTAGAGAATACCATACATGTTTTTTGGAATAAAAAAACGACAAATATACCGGAGAGCGGCGGTAGGCTACTTACGGCATAAATATGACACTCATTGCCTGCACATTATTTTCCGTGGCAACATTTAGAAAATCATAGGAAGCCGATTGCAAAACCGTTCGCGAAATGAATTTTGGGGCGTTCCCAAGCAGCTCTGTTTTCGCCCAAAGCAGTATTAGGGTTGCAATTGTCTACATTAGGAGAAAAAACATGAATGCAAACCAGCCCCCAGTTTCTACGTCATCAGATGAGCCTAAAGAATGGATGGTTACCCTCTTGCTTTGTCTTTTTTTGGGATGTCTTGGAGTACATCGTTTTTATACCGGAAAAATAGGTAGTGGGGTGGCGCAATTACTAACTTTGGGGGGATGCGGAATATGGGCGCTAGTTGATCTTATAATGATCATTACTGGTAGTTTTACCGATGCTCAAGGGCGCCCTCTAAAAAAGGCTGCTTAGATTAAACTAAATAATTCGTGCAATTTGACTACTATAGCTTCCACCGCCTTAATCGAGGGATAGGTAGACTAGCTTTGGGCCTGGGAGGCATAGTCCTCCTAGTATTATCGGCAGTACTTCCAGTTGAAATGATTGACAGTCAACCATCTTTTTGTCTGATTAGATTTTTTGGTGGCAATTGGTGCTGGGGATGTGGAATAACCCGTGCCTGTTGGCATTTACTCCATGGAGACATCAACGGGGCAATTGCCTACAATCGGCTAGTGATTGTGGTGGCGCCGCTACTAGCTTTTCTTTATTCACGTTGGTTGGCAGGGATAATTAGGGGGATTCTGAGGCAAAAATGACCGGTACCACTCATCGTTTTCCAAAGCCAAAGGACCGAGTGCCGGTATTGCCCAAACCAGAATGGTTAAAAATCTCTTTATCGCCCGGAGACGAATATTTACGAGTAAGTTCGATTTTTAAAGAACTAAGGTTAACTACTGTATGCCAAGAGGCAGCCTGCCCTAATCGTGGCGAATGTTGGGGAAAAGGCACCGCTACCGTAATGTTAATGGGAGAGATTTGCACCCGGGCCTGTCGCTTTTGTCGCGTAAAAGTGGGAAAACCATTCCCCTTAGACCTGCAAGAACCAGCTCATCTTGCGCAGGCAGTTCAGGCAATGAAGCTGCAATACGTGGTGATCACTTCGGTAGATCGCGACGATTTGCCGGATGGAGGAGCCAGGCATTTTGCTCAGGCTATTCGCCAAGTGCGCAAAAATAGCCCCCGTACCGTGGTCGAATGCCTAGTGCCTGACTTCGCCGGACAAGAAGCTTGCCTAGATGAGATTGGGCAAGCTGGGGCGCAGGTGGTTGGTCATAACCTGGAAACAGTAGAGCGGTTACAAGGAGAAGTGCGTGATCGCCGCGCGAGTTGGAAAGTGTCCCTTAAGGTACTGGAATACGTGAAAAAAAAATATGAGCTTTATACCAAGAGCTCGCTAATGCTAGGCCTGGGAGAAACTAGAAAGGAACTACGCTCTGCACTTCTGGCATTACGTGAAGTAGGGGTGGACATTCTTACCATTGGTCAATATTTGCAGCCTTCCCAGCATCATCTTTCCGTTCAGAAATATTATCCTCCCGAAGAATTCTCCGAATTGCAAGCTGAGGCAGAATCGATGGGGTTTGGCGCGGTTGCTGCCGGTCCGTGGGTGCGTTCGAGCTATCGGGCGGCGGAGTTTTATTCGCGGATAGGGGAGACCAAACCGAGCAACTGCTGAAGATCGATTGGCTTGGTCAAAAAGGCGTCTGCTCCTGCTTGCATAGAAGCTCGACGATCGGATGGTCGTCCTAAGCTGCTCATGGAGATTAATCGGGTTTGGGTGGTGGCAGGATGGTGGCGCAGATTGTAACAAAGTGACAATCCATTAATCCAGGGCAAGACAATATCCAATAGAATGGTTCCTGGTGACTCGCGAGCAGCAGCATCCAAAAGAGTCAGCTCGTTGTCGAAAGCCTTAGTGCGCAGGTCATGCTGTTCCAAAAATTCTTGAAGAACTGCGCGAACATCCGGGTCGTCATCCACAATAAACACCAGCTCAGGGTTAGGGGCTGGATTGGTTGCAGACTGAGTCCATGAAGAGTGGCGAGCTACTCTTCCCCATATCTGCTCAAGGGCGTCAAATCGTAAAGTTCTGAGTAAAGACTTGGTGTTAAGATCATGAATCCCCGAAATTGGAAGTTGAAAAGCGGATTGAGGCTGAGCTAAGCATGCATGGTAAGCAATCGAGGAAGGAGCTTTCCGGCCTGCTCGGCAGGACCACCACAAAATTTTGGCTTGTTGTTTAGCCCGCTGCCGCAGATCATAATTTTTTCTCTTAATGTAGCTCTCTAGCCGTCTATCCGCAGGTCGCGCCGGGGTTTGGTATATTTGTGCTACCACTTGCGCACTTCGAATGGCGTTGCTCAGAGCCCAAGAAAGCCCTGGGGTCAGAAGCTCTCCCAACACCGCCGAACCCACCCCGATTTGGTTGTGGCGAGTGAGTGTATTACTGGTCCCGTTGCTCCAGGGCAAACGCTCTATTTGGTTGATTTCCAGTTTTCTAGGAAGTGCGCGATCGCGCATTAATACCCCTAGAACCTGCGCAAAATCTTGCGGTGAAAGGCGATTGCCCGCACCAAATGCATAGGCTTCACCTTGAGCGGTGGGAATAAAAACCAATAGGTCTGTTTCTGGCGAAGGGCGAAAAAAAAGTCGCAAAGTTTGATCGGGATTCGACCAGTGAATTCGCGCGTGCATTCCCTCAACTAAAGGCGGAGGCAGGTAATGTCCTCCCAGCCAAGAATTAGCAATGGTGCTAGAACATCCAAACGCGCCAACTACCATTTGGTAGGTTTCTAAACGCCCTCTGGCTCGGACAATGTAGTATTGCTGGTCGTATTGCCTGTCGGTTGGATTTAGAGGCTCTACCGATTCAACTCGCCAAGGCTGTACAGTGGCTCCTTCGCTTTGGGCACAGGAAACCAACGCTTGCTTGATAAGCGTGTTCCCGGCATGACCAGAGGGAATTTGGTCCAGTACCCACATGTTTTCGGGCAACAGGGAAATACGTTCACTGGCACCCTGAGCCCACAAGTGGATTGCTTCTATTTCTAGCAGTCCCGGGTAAGAAAAGATCGATACCCCTAACGACGACAAATAACGCCGCCCTTCGCGGTCGATTAATAAAGGCGGACTGATTAGCGACTCACGGCTATGGTCGTAAATGGTTACCGAAAGGTCGATTCCGGTTCTACGAGCGAAAGCCAAAAGGGCAGTTGCAAAGCCGCTCCCAGCTGGACCTGCGCCAATTACTGCGATTCGCCCTCTGTTCACTCGAGGCAATTACAAAACCCCAATTTTTCCGCTCTGGGCGAGCAAAGCTCGCCATCGCTCTACTCCCGGCTCTCGCCCTAAACTCATTCGCTGGCGGGTTTTTGCAATCGGCTAACTACCTTCTCTGATAAACTACCCGCCTTCCCCCGTTGGGACTGAAATCAGGTGGGGGTTTCTCTAAGTGAAACTGTAGCCATTCAAACGAGTAAGCCTTCATTTTTAGCTTCTTTTCGTTTTGAAGGGACACCAAGCCTGCCTTTAATTTCTCATCAGTAGGATTCGCGGCAACTGCACGGGATAGTACCTCAATAGCTTGGTCTCGTTTTCCCAATTTGTTAACACACCAAGCATAAACCGCCCAGACGATGCTTTCCTTTTTTCCGGCTTTAACTGCTTGCTCAAAAAAGTTAGCCATTGCTGGCTCGTTATGATCTTGAAATGCTAAGCAAGCGAGCATGGCGCGAGCGCGAGCACCAGTTGGTCCCCGCTTAGAAGACTTTTGCAAATGCGGACGGGCTTCATCGAATCGTTTTTGCACGTAATAAAGAATGCCGATATTGGCATGGAGCTCTGGTCCTACCAGCAACTGCCACTTTTCAAATTGAAGACCTTCTTCTAATATCTTGATGCCCTTGTCGAATTTCTGGGCAGCAATCTCTTTCTGAGCTGCAGTCGCCAACACCTGCACCTTTTTGCCAACCCGGCGAGTAAGCAAAATGTTGGAAGCTAAAAAGACTACCATGGCAGGAAGGGTAGATGCCCAAACGCCAAAGCCTAGTCCAACAAAAATCAATGCGATCGCCACCGCGACGCCGGTAGAAATAAGAAGGTTAATCATTTTGCCGGAGGAGGGGGTCGAACCCTCATGAGGGCAAGCCTCGCGGGATTTTGAGTCCCGTGCGTCTGCCAGTTCCGCCACTCCGGCGTTACGTTGTCTAATTGCGGCCTAAGGAGGCGCTTTGTCAAGTGTCTTGAACAATAATCATAAAAAATCTGCAAAATTCTACGAAGCGAAACCCGGTATGGTTGATTGCTCAAATGTAGTAGTGGTCAACATCTAGAAACTTGCGACTACCGGACTTGGAAGCTACCCTTGGCATCGTGTAAGGGTCATTTTCTGAATTGGAGTAGTATTGATGATGCACTTGCAACCGAATGAACGGCCAACGGAATTGTCCGAGGGAGAAAGGCAGCCGCGAGAGTTAGAGCGAGAGCTCGCTGATTTGCGCAAAGAAGTGCTGGAATCCAGAAATCTGGTAATAAAAACCGACAATCTGCTGAAAAACATTCATGCTGAGGTAAAGCTAGTCGCCAAAAAGGGAGAAGACTTTTATCGGCGAACCTGGTTTTCTTCGGCGGTTGCCTATCTGATTTTCTTTAGTCTCTCGCTAGCCGTGGCCATATTGGCGGCCAGAACCTCGGTGTCCTTGGAAAAAGCGGAGAAAGAAAGAGTGCAGGCGGAAGCTAGTTTGGCCAAAAAGAAGGTGGAGGAACTGTCTGCAAAAATATCTAAAGCTCGGCAGGAAGCCGAACTGGCCCGTGGTGAGACCGAAAAAGCCTTTGCGGCTTACCAGATGTTGACTGAAGGACCGGATGAAAACCGGTTAAAAGGAATCGATGCCATTGCCAAATTGGACCGTTCTCGTCTGAACGCACTAGACCAAAAAGCGCTCGATGATCGCGCGGGTAGCCTGAAATCCGAGTTGGCTGAATCTGCTTATCGGCGGGGTAGGGTCGCCTATGGTCGCCACGACATGAAAAACGTATTAGTGGAGTTTAGGCGGTATCTTACTTTGAATCCCGAAGGTCCCGAGGCAATTTCGGCAGCATATATGGCGGGAGTTGCGGCCCATCGGATGCGAGAATGGAAAAAGAGCATTCCTTTTCTCGAGCGCTATTTGTCTGTTCCCAAATTGCAAAAGAACGGTGGTTACGCTCATTTTCTGCTAGGACAAAGCTACGAACAGGTGGGTAACTCTGTACAGGCAATGGCCACTTATGAAAAAGGAATCGCCAGTTATTCGGCAAGTCGATTTACCGGGCCTATGCGGCAGAAACTCCGTGCATTAAGATCTGCTAAAGAAAGTACCGCGGGTTCTTCTTCTGTCGCTGATCCCGTTACTATTCCAAAAGAGTGATCGGGCCCGCTTCATTTTTTTGCTGATTTCCCGTAAAGGCATAAGGCATGACATTTCCCATTCCCCATCATGTAGAAACCTTACAACCATATATTCCTGGGAAGCCAATCGAAGAGACCAAGCGCGAGCTGGGGCTTCAGGAAGTCATCAAGCTGGCTTCTAACGAAAATCCTTTGGGGCCCTCTCCATTAGCAGTGCAAGCAATAAGAGAAAGCCTGGTGGAAGCACATCTTTACCCTGATGGCTCGGGTTTTCTCTTAAAACAAAAGCTTGCCTCTCATTTGGGGGTTACGCCCGAGCAATTGGTATTGGGAAACGGTTCTAACGAAATCATTGAGCTGCTGGTGAAAACTTTTGTGGGAGTAACCGATCACGCCATAATCTCCCAGCATTCTTTTATTGCTTACAAATTGGCACTGCACGCTAACGCTAAGCAATTTGTGGAAATACCTACTAAAAATCGCAAACACGATTTGGAATCTATCTCCCAGAAAATAGGCGCTCAAACCAAGCTTATCTTTCTGGCCAATCCAGAAAATCCTACCGGAGCCTGGCTATTAAAAGATGAATGGGAGAATTTTTTAGCAAAAGTAGCAGAGAAAAATGCGCATACTTTGGTAGTAGTTGACGAAGCTTATTTCGAGTACGTAACTGATTCTCGTTATCCTAATTCACTCCACTATCATCATGCTTATCCGCATTTGATTACGCTGCGTACTTTTTCAAAAATTTACGGTTTGGCTGGTTTACGTTTGGGATACGGAGTTATGGCTCCTTGGTTAGCTGCCTATTTAGACCGTACTCGCTTGCCTTTTAATGTATCAGTGCCTGCTTTGGTGGGCGGATTGGCAGCTTTAGATGATTGCGAGCATGTGAAAAAAAGCCGTGAATCTAATTCCTTAGGAAGGCAATATCTCCAAGAAGAGTTTGAGAAATTGGGAGTGCAGTCTTTTCTTTCCCAAACCAATTTCTTATTAATAGATTTTGGATTTCCAGCAGCGCCAGTGTTTGATGCTCTTCTTCGCCAAGGAGTAATTGTTCGGCCAGTAGCCAACTATGGTTTGCCCAATTCTTTGCGGGTCACGGTGGGAACCGATAGGGAAAACGAGCAGTTAATCATCGCTATGAAAAAGGTCCTCTAGTTCAAAACCGGCCAACCTCTATGTCGCATTCCTTAATTGTAGCGATCGACGGGCCTGCAGGAGCAGGAAAGAGCACCATAGCTAAAGCAGTGGCGTCACGCCTTGATTTTGCTTTAGTCGATACAGGGGCAATCTACCGCTGTGTGGCCTTGGCGGCGATGCGTCGAAATGTGCAGTGGACTGATGAGAATCAGCTTTTTCATCTATTGCCAGAATTGAGAATTGGTTTTCAATTTCAAAGTCATGAAAATCGAGTTTTTTTGGAGCAGGAAGATGTAAGCCGAAGTATTCGTGCTCCAGAAATTTCTCGGGGCGCGTCGGTGGTTTCTGCACATTCCCAGGTGCGGGCAGGGCTGCTGGAATTGCAAAGAAAACTCGCCAAAACTGCCCCGAAAGGAGCAGTGCTAGAAGGGCGCGACATTGGGACAGTAGTTTTCCCCGATGCTGATGTTAAAATATTTATTACTGCTTCTGACGAAGTACGCGCGGGCCGTAGACAAAAAGAATTGCAAGCTAAAGGATGTAAAGTTGCTTTTGAAGCGGTACTTGCGGAGCAAAAAGAGCGTGATTACGTAGATTCTCACCGGGCCATTGCTCCTCTTCGGCCCGCGGCGGACGCCACGTTGCTTGATACCAGTTACTCGGGCATTTCTGAGGTGGTAGAGCAAGTCATAGACTTACTGAAGCAGAAAACTTAGTGTTAGTTGTTAAACCCATTGTCGAACCTGCCGGGGAGTGAACAAATATGGCCACCATTATTAACGATTCGTGCATACGCTGTGGAAGCTGCGAGCCGGAGTGCCCGAATAGTGCAATTTCACCTGGAGACGAGATTTACGAAATCACCCCTGAATTATGTAGCGAATGCGTGGGCTTTTACCCTTCCATGGCTTGCGCTGAAGTCTGTCCGGTGGGAGCTTGCGTAAGCAACCCAGAGCGTCAGGAATCAGAAGAAGTATTGTTCAAGCGTGTGCAATCTATTCATCCTGACCGCCAATTTCCGGCGCTTGAACAGCTTCCGGAAAATCTTTCTCATTTTCGCAAAAAGTAGGAATTGTTCAGCACTCCACTCTTTCTTGGTAAGAAAGACTGAAAAATACCGCCGACTATGGCGAGGCCGGGTCGAGGACTTCCTCGACTTCGCTCTTAATTTTTGGGGGTAATCGTAGATGGCTCGTTGCGCGGTTTTGCTGGAATACCTACTGCAACCGCACCGGCAGGAATGTCGGTTAATACTACTGCGTTTGCTCCTATTTGCGCTCCGGCGCCAATATGTACCGGCCCAAGAATGCGCGCTCCACAGCCAATAACTACGTCATCTTCGATAATGGGATAACCATTATCTTTAGCGGTTCCAATGGTGTTGCTACCCATCAAGCGCACTCGTTTGCCTATTTGCGCATTTCCCCCAATTACTGTTCCCAGAGTGTGTACAAAATAAACCCCTTGGCCAAGAGTGACGTCTTTGCCTATCTCGATTCCATATACCGTAGATTGTACTAAGCGAATAAATCGGTTAACTCCTGGCAAATGCCAACGGCGTGCGGTTTCCCGGACGCGGGTCATGGCTACCACCGGATAGGAATCAAGAAGTATCGTTCGAGCAACGTTCGCAAAGGTGACCTGGCCAGCGGCAGTTTTGGTCATTTCTAGAGCGTCGTTAATAAAATCTCGGATCATGTTCTCTCTCGCGCAGAAAGTTGACAGGTTTAAGGGAACAACTAGGCCACTCGCTTATAGTCAGGGTGAGCCGATCGTAAAGTTAATAATGTAACTTCCGGAGGCGCATTGAAGCGAAAAGGGAAAACCGCGCCTCCAATCCCCCTGTTGACATAAAGCTGAGTATGCGGCAGATGATAATGGCCAGCAAGGTACCGCTCACGAAGTCGGCGCATAAGAATAGAAGTGATTCCGGGAATATTCACATGCCCCCCATGAGTGTGACCGGTTAGGCACAAAGAAGCGCGAAATGAGGTTAAGTAATCTGCTGTGCGGGGAACATGGGCCAGAACTAAACGAGAACCGCCTTGCGCTCCCTTAAAGGCCTGCTGCAAATCAGTATTTCCGGTAGCCAAGTCGTCTAGGCCAACTACCGTAAACGATTCATTACGTAGGTGAAAAGTGGTGTTTTGGTTGCGCAGTACGTTGTAACCCAGAGAAAGCAAAGCCTTGGTGGTTCCCCGTGCGTCAACCCAGTGATCGTGGTTTCCTAGAACTGCCAACACGGGAGCGGTTAACCCCCCTAACTGTTCACGCAGAATATATATGCCTTGCGGTTCATGACTCAAATAATCGCCAGTCAACACTACCAAGTCAGGCTCGAAAGCATTGACTAGGCGAACTGCTTTTTGAATACGCGTACGCGGAGTAGCGCGGCCAACATGGATGTCGGTTAATTGGCCAATCTTAAGCCCATCATGCGCAGGGCTTAAATCTTCCAAAACGAATTCTTGATGTTCTTCCACGAGCATTTACCAACGATTATGGCAAATGCTGAGACCTGAAGCTACCTTTAGAAAAATCTTTTTTTTAAAGGAAAAGCCGACTAATCATGCAAGGATTTTTCATCAATATTATCTGGCAAGCAATACTCATCTAACCAGCCTTCCAACTTCTCCGCAGCCATTCTCCGGAAGCGGGTTTCGCCTCCCACTCGTTCCGCTACTACTACATCAACCATATCCTCAGGCTCGAAGTAATCCAGCAGAGCAGGGGATTGAGTAGCTAAAAGCACCTGGCAGCGTGGAGCCACTGCGCGCACTAACGAGGCCAAAACCGATAATGCCGCGGGGTGCAACCCCAATTCCGGCTCGTCGATACTAATAAACGCGGGAAGATTTTCCGATGGTTGCGCCAAAGCAGTAATAAGTGCAATCGCGCGCAATGTGCCATCGGAAAGGTGATGGGGGCCAAACACCTGATCCTTTTCATCTACCCAATCTAAGCGCACTGCAGAGGTTTCTGGATGAAGAGGGTCAATGGACGTTGGCTGTAGGGCCTTGATGTAGGGAGCCACCCTCCGTACCAACATAGAAATGCGATTCCAGGCTTTTCGATGACCTTCTCCCTCGCTAGCAGCTAGTGCTCTTAAATAAGAAGCCAGGTTGCTTCCATCGGAACGCAAAAAGCGCGTGTCTTCTTGGCGAGCGTTTTGGCGCAAAGGGGAAGTAGGGGAAGTGTCGTGAAAATGAAAGAAACTCATTTTAGAAAGCCACCAGCGCACTGTCTTGGCAGTTGTATTGCCGCTATCTTGCGCTTCTTCATCTACTCGCGACTCGGTGTGTCCTGCTCCGAGAGAGAGTACTTGGAATTCAGATGCTCCGGGGGGCTTATATTCTACGGTTTCGTCCAAATAAATAAATGCATCGCCAGCAGCATAGCCCAACCGAGCGTGGTAAGCGTTGCTTCCGCGGTTCTCTAACTCAAACTCAATTCGTAGGCTGACTTCCCGGGTTACTTTGGGGCCATAATGCAAAAGAGTAGAAGCTCCTCCGGTTTCTCCCACAAAACGGCGTAATGACTGAGTGCGCATCAAAGGGACCATGCGCAAAGCAGAAAGCAAATTAGATTTACCGGAACCGTTGGCCCCTACTAACACGGTTACTCTACTAGGAGAAAGGTCCACGGTTCTAAGAGATCTAAATCCCTCGAAATGAATGCGAGTTAATGCCCGGGTCATTTTGAAGCTCCTTAACTGAGTGTGATAAAATGTTTTTTTGATAAGCGTCTAAAAGTCCACGCAGTCTGCAGTAGTGCAACTTATTCTTCAAGCCCATTATGTCTTTACTAGTGAGATTCCTTGCTTGCTAAGCCAAGAACCTCTATTGATTCAATTCTCCATCTACCTTATGGGAAGGCTGTGTCGCTAGTAGATTCGTTTGCTAAGCCATTTTTTTAGGAGGCAACTTCGGTGAAGAAGACTCTCGTAACCAGCGCTCTGCCGTACGCTAATGGTCCCATTCATATTGGGCATTTGCTGGAATACATACAAACCGACACCTATGTGCGTTTCTTGCGCTCTTGTGGTCAAGAAGTTATCTACGTTTGTGCCGACGACACTCACGGAACCCCTATTGAAATAAAGGCTCAGCAAATGGGGATTTCTGCCGAAGAGCTAGTTCGTCAAGTAGGGGAAGAGCATCGTGCCGATTTCGCCGATTTCGGAATTTCTTTCGATCATTACGATTCTACTAACTCCCCGGAAAATCGCCATTACTCGGAACTGATTTTTCAAAGGCTGCGCGATGGGGGGCATATTCTCCAAAAATGGTTGGAGTTAACCTATTGCGAAAACGACAAGCGCTTTCTTCCCGATCGCTATGTGCGCGGAACTTGTCCCCGCTGCCAAGCTCCCGATCAATATGGAGACGTGTGCGAAAAATGTAGTGCTACTTATGCGCCGACCGATTTGTTGGAACCGCGCTGTGCCATTTGCGGTACGGCTCCAGTACGCAAGGAGTCAGAACACTTCTTTTTCAAACTAAGCAATTTTAGCGATTTTTTGAAAGAGTGGAGTGGCCAAGAAGGCGCGTTAGATCCGGCTATTCGCAATAATTTATTGGGCGGGTGGCTGGGGACCGGATTGGCCGATTGGTGTATTAGTCGTGACGGGCCCTATTTTGGATTTACTATTCCCGGTTATGCAGATAAGTATTTCTATGTTTGGCTGGATGCTCCGATTGGATATATTAGTTCCACCGAGCGTTTTTTGCGTAAAAACAATATTCAGGGGGCCGATTTGGCCCTTGCATATTGGGACGAAAATGCTGACGCCCGCATTGTGCATGTTATTGGCAAAGATATTCTTAATTTTCATGCGCTTTTTTGGCCGGCAGTACTTAAAGGAGCCCGTTTTAATCGACCGGAAAAGCTAATGGTTCACGGAATGCTCACTATCAATGGCGAAAAAATGAGCAAAGCCCGGGGAACATTTATTGCTGCTCGCCATTATTTAGATATTTTGGACCCTAGTTATTTACGTTACTTTTACGCTGCTGGCCTCGGGTCTAGTCCGGAAGATATTGATTTATCGCTAAAAGAATTTCGACTTAAAGTCAACGCCGAACTAGTAAATAATCTAGGTAATCTGTGTAATAGATCGCTGTCTATTTTGGCGGGAAAACTGGGAGGAATTCTTTGCGGCGAGCGCCATCAGTCTTTAATGGATGAAACCTATGCTACCGTCAATATTTTCCGCGCCGCTTTTGAGAAATGGGAGTTTCGGCAAGGGGTGCGAGCGGTGGTGGAATTAGGAGAAAAAGCCAATAAATTTATTCAAGAAACTAAACCGTGGGAAAAGGTGTCTACTTCCCCCGAGGAAGCGCGACGCGATCTTTCTACCGTGGCCGAGCTGGCTTATTGGATAGCAACACTGATGGCTCCGGTGGTTCCCAAAATATCCGCGGAAATATGCAACCAACTGGCTGCTCCGCTTTTGAATATAAAGGACTTAGACCCCCGCAAAGTGCCCTTGTTGCCTGCTAATCACCGTATTGGTGTGCCTAAACCCATTGCGGCAAGACTAGAAGAAAAAGTAGTAGAACAATTAATTATAACCAGGGGCGAAGGTAAACCGGCTGCTAATAAAAACGCTCAATCAAAAACTGCTAAGCCTAAAAAAAGCCTAATCAGCGAGCCTCCTGCCCAAATTGCCTATGACGATTTTGCCAAACTAGATATTCGGGTAGGAAAAGTATTGGCTGCCCAAAAAGTGCCCGAATCTGACAAACTGCTAAAGCTGGCCATAGATTTGGGAGAAAGCGAGCCCCGATGCATTGTAGCGGGTATTGCCGAAAGCTACCGCGCTGAGCAAGTAGTGGCCAAAAGGGTAGCGGTGATTGCAAATTTAGCACCGCGCACTATTCGGGGAGTAGAGTCGAGGGGAATGCTTATGGCGGCAGGAGAATCCAAAAACTTAACCTTGGTGGAGGTGCCCGGAGAGTTACTGCCAGGAACCAAGATTCAGTGACTAGTCAGCAAATAGAAAGCGTCATCCAGCGGCTGCGCACCGGTCGAGCAGAAACGCGAATAGAAGCTCGCGATTTGCTTTTGGAGTGGGCAGAAGATGAGGTCCACAAGGAGCCGCTGTTAGCATTGCTGGCTCCTCTTTTTGCAGACCCTGACCCCTTTTTGCGCAGCACTGCGGTCTGGGGGTACAGCTTGTTGCAAGCCGAAAACTCCCTTGAGCGGTTACTTCACTTTGAAAATGACCCTGACCCATTGGTGCGTGGCAGTTTGGCAGCGGCTATTTCGGCCATCGGAACAGGACTTGATGCTGATAACAAGCTCAAGGTGGCAGAGGTAGGCGAGATTTTGCTTCGCTTGTTAAATGACCGCCAATTTGAAGTGCGTTTCGCTGCTGCCCAAGGGTTGGCTAAAATGCACAACCCGGCAGGAGCACCGGTTTTGGTGGAAGGGCTCACCAATCGTCAACTGCGTCTCGATGCGCTCATGTCCCTTTTGACCGTTGGCGACCAGCAAACCATTCCCGGAGTGCGGCGCTGTTTTCGCAAGCTATTTGCTTCCGGGTTTGAACGGGTGGCGGCAGCAGGAGTTTTAGCGCGACTAGGAGATGAGGAGGCAAGTTATTGGCTGGTAGAGCGTATTAGGCAGCGTCGGAATTTTGGGAGTATGGGGGGGATTGGCGGGGGAGCAGAGCGGGGTTTGGCTATAGAAATTGCCGGTGAACTAAAGCTTTTGGCAGCCACTGACGCACTGCACGCTACTCTTCGTGATCGCGCCGACCTGTTTAGGGGGGCGGCGGCGAGGTCTCTGGGAAGAATGCAAGAAGAGCGATGGATCGAGGAATTTGCGTCCATTTTGACTGACGAATCAGAGGACGATGACGTGCGTATGGACGTTGCCGAAGGCTTGATGTTGCTGGGTACGTCCAAGGCCCAAGAAGCGCTGAAAGTGGCGGCGCTAACCGTGAATAATAAAGAAGTGGGTGGGGCAGTGCGAGAAATTTTGGAGTCGGTGGAACGGTAAGGCTCGCAACTGCCCGGCGCCTTTGCATTTGAGGGTCTTCTGAGCCAGGATTCACTTTGCATTGCTTACTTAAAATAACCAATTGCAAAACCCGCCGGCGAATGGGGTTTGGTGGGCGAGAGCCCCGAGTAAAGCGACGGCGAGCTTTGCTCGCCCAAAGCGGAAAATTGGGGTTTTGTAATTGCCTCAGAAGATAGGTTTAGAGATGAGTCAAAATCGCACTCCCGAAAAATGGCTGCTTGCTGCTCTGGTCGGTCTTGGCGTTATCTTAATGCTCACCTCTATAGAGGGCGTATTCACCACTGACGAGGACAATTATCTGGTTGGAGTTCTTGGTCTTCGACAAGGAAGGTTGACGGTACCAGGGACTGAAGGACTGCCTCCTTCCCGCGAGCTTCTTTATTTCGACCCCATGGACCGCTGGAGGTTAGTTTCTTCGACTCCTGTATCGCCAGTTGCTCCCCCTCTGTATTCTTTTCTGGCCTTGCCTTTTTCCTACGCTGGATGGCGGGGACTAATACTGGTAAATGTTCTCAGCTTTCTGGGCACCATTTTCCTAATTTTTCAGATCGTTAAGCGCTATGCCAAAAGCACTCATGCGCCCTGGTTAGCTGCGGGAGCATTCTCTTTGGGCAGTTTTGGGCTGGAGTATGCACAGGGAGTCTGGCCGCACATGTTAGCGGTTTTTCTGTGCACTGCGGCATTTGCATTAGTCGGGAAAGTGCGTGAACACGGTCAATTACCATTGCTAATAGGCGCTGGATTTCTTGTAGGATTAGCTGCTGGAGTACGGTATCAAAATGCTTTCTTGGCAGGATGTTTGGGGTTGGCGCTCTTACTTTTTAGCAAACGGCGAGTGCTTGCCTGTTTTTTCTACGGAATTGGTTTTGCGGTTCCCTTGTCAATAAGTGCTTTAATTAACTTTCTTCGTATAGGCTCTTGGAACCCAATCAGTAAAGGACCGAGCTATATAGGCGTTAAAACTTTTACTCGTTCTAACGCAGTTGCTTCCCTAACCGAACCATTATATGTGTTTTGGGCAAAAGTTGTTGATATGTCGGCCCATCCTGCATTGTCGAAAAGCATGGCTCTCGATCATGCTTATGCAGCAAAAGACGCGGTTAGCGGTGCGTTTTTGGTTCTTGGTGATTTAACCAAAAAAGCGCTTTTACAATCAATGCCTTGGGTGTCTCTATCACTAATTGCAATGGTGCTGGCAATGATCACCATACGTAACCGATCTTCAAGTAAATGTGAATTACGTTTCGCCGCCATGCTTGTTTTTCCTGTTTTGTTTATGTTTGCGGCCGCCGGATTTGTTCGGTTCGACGGAGTTTGTTTTAATCAGCGTTATTTTATGGAGCTACTTCCCTTAGCTTGCATTAGTTTAGCATTGGCGCTCGATGAATTTTCAATTAAGCGTTCGTCATTTTTGGCGGGCATTTTATCGGCGATAATCCTTGCGGGGATTACTTTTCTTATGCTCGAATGGCAAGCAAAGTTTTTTGCAATTTTGAAAGTTCCTCTGGCTATAAGTGCCCTGCTGCTTATTGCCTGGATAGTTTGGCGGTTCCGAGGCCAGACTATTTATTTATCTTATATGTTAGGTATGGCGCTTGCCTGGTCATTCGCAGTGCACCTGCTGGAAGACATTCCCGCCTCTAGGGGAGTGCGTTCCATGCACCGGTTAAATTCGGAAGCAATTCGCCCTCTTCTAAAAGAACGCTCGGCTATTTTAGCTTGTTCGGGACGCAAAATTGGGTTTGGTATTCTTCAGCTAGATCACGATCTGGTAATTGTAGATTGTTGCGCGGACAAAGGAAAAGCATCTTTTGTTACCACTAAAGCTCTGCTAAAACAAGGACGACAGGTGCTAATGGTTGCCAATAGTTTTCCATCTACGTTTCGCCAGCAATTTACTAGTAAATTCGCAACTAAAGAACAAATCATATCTATTGGACCGGGTTGGGAAGATTTGCAAGTATTAGAAGTTACGAATACCGAAATGCAGTAGAATTGTATTTCCTCCAGCAGACGGTAAGAATGATGAATTTCTTTGTTATATTTGCTGGAATCATTGTTCCCATCGCTGCCCTTTTAGTCAGAGCTTTTTTATTAGGCACACCTATTCGCTATCCCTCACTGGCAGTGAACTGCTGTCGAGCTCATTACGCGAGAATTTTTCGTCTGAATCTTGTAGATTTCCAATAGCCCTTCTAAGACGGGAAACCTTCTGCGTCATTACCTGCACTTGATCAGACATTTTATCGAGTCGATTTTGAAGCTGCTGAAACTGGACGCTTGAATCTGCATTTGGATTAACACTATTGCCAGTTGAGTGGTCAGTGTCCATTATTTCGGTCGGCTTTGAATTGTTATGCGGGAATTTTTCGGACATCTTTTTTCTCCAAACATCAAGTTAGTGTTCGATTTTGAAAAGTGTTTTTTGGTGTCAAAACATGACTAGCGCGGCAGGCATTGCGTTACTCGGCGACAACTGGTGCAAGTTGTTTTTGTTATGTGGGCTTCCATGCAAAGCTTATTGGCGACAGAATTCTTTTAGGGCGTTCGATGTGAATCTCAGTTTGCCGCTCGTATAACCATACTTTTTGCTTTGGCGCAAGGGAAGAAATCCAGCGATTACTGGATTCCGGGGGGTGCATCGTTGCACAAACCGAGCTATCCGAACTTCTAGATATGAGTAATGGTAGGATAAAAGTTACATATAACTATTCAGCACTGCTGATCGCAAGTGTCAAAATTGAAAACTACGGTTTTTCCCAGGCCGCAGGCATGAAGTCGAGGAAGCTTTCGACCCCGGCCTCGACAGGCTCGACCTGAACGGATTATTGTCTTTCTGCTATCAAGAAAGAGCGGGCTGAATAGTTGAGACTGCTGCGGCACAGTTTAGCAACCTGCTTGTTCCAAAGCTAATGGCCAAACCAGGAGGTGCGGCGGCTGATTTCTGATTATGAGATTTCGCTCGATGATCTTACAATGTCTCGAACAGTCGGGAGTAGTGATTGTAGGTGAGCGAATATGATACGGCCAGTAAGATACGAAGATGCTCGTCAAATATGCGACATATATAATTATTATATTGAAAACACCATAATTACTTTTGAGGAAGAAAACGTTTCTTTGATAGAAATGGAAAAACGCATAAATGAAACAACCGCTTCCTTGCCTTGGTTCGTATATCAACAAGATGGGCAAATTCTCGGTTACGCCTATGCAAATAAATGGAAAGGACGGTGTGCCTATAGGTTCTCGGTTGAATCCACCGTGTATGTAAAAAATGACGTTTTGGGAAAGGGGGTTGGTTCAAAGCTATATAAAAGACTGATTGATGAGCTTAATGATAAAAGCATGCATTCGATAATAGGTGGAATTGCTCTCCCCAATGAAAGAAGCCAAAAAATGCATGAAAAATTTGGTTTTAAAAAGGTAGCACATTTTTCTGAGGTGGGGTTTAAGTTTGGAAAATGGATCGATGTTGGCTACTGGGAGTTGCTTTTAACATGAGTTGAGTAGATAAGCGACCGAGCTAATTCTGCGCGACAAGTAGGATTTCGGGTTTGCCTTTCGCGACAGCACGGCTACACTGCCGACCGCAGATAGCGGGAAATGGCCGTTGCATTAGGGAAGGCACTCATGAGTAAACAACTAAGCTTGTTTGAGCAATACGAACTACCAGAGCATAGCTCACCAAAAAGGCGAAATAGTAGGAAGAATTCGGGCTCCAACCAGTCAAGTGGAGGCGGAGGCGGAGGTGGAGGTGGAGGCGGTGGAATTGTTCCTGCTCATCTACACGAAGAGGCACGTAAACGCTATCTCAACTATGCTCTTTCGGTTATCACCTCCCGTGCCTTGCCAGACGTACGCGACGGGTTAAAGCCAGTGCAGCGACGTATTCTGTTTGGCATGTTTCATGATTTGCATCTTACTCACGATGCCAAATATCAAAAATGTGCGCAGGTAGTGGGTGCTATCATGGGGCGATACCATCCTCATGGTGACACTGCCATTTATGATGCTTTGGTACGGATGGCGCAGGATTTTTCTTTGCGATATCCCTTGGTTGACGGCCATGGCAATTTCGGCTCTCTCGATGGCGATTCAGCTGCTGCCTACCGATATACTGAGTGTCGTTTAGCGCAATTGGCTTCCGAGCTTCTGGTCGAGCTTGGCAAAAAAACCGTTGATTACCGGCCAACTTACGATGGTAGCCGTTTTGAGCCCATAGTTATTCCTGCTAGGGTTCCGCAGTTATTGGTTAATGGTACTACCGGAATTGCGGTGGGCATGGCCACCAATATTCCTCCTCATAATCTGGGTGAAGTATGTGATGCTTTAGTGCGGCTGATTGATAACCCGCAACTAGAAAATAAAGATTTGACCAAAGTGGTTCGCGGGCCGGATTTCCCTACTGGCGGGCTTATTCTTAATTCCAAAAATGAATTGCGCGAAATATACGAACAAGGCCAGGGAGCAGTTAGGGTGCGCGGTGAATGGACCCTGGAAGAACTGAAACGGGGAGGCCAGCAAATAGTAATTACTTCTATTCCTTACGCGCTTAACAAAGCAACATTAGTGCAGAGATTTGGAGACTTGGTTAGTAGCCGCAAATTGCCTCCTTTGGTCGATGTACGCGATGAGTCAACTAAAGACGTGCGTATTGTTTTAGAGATTAAGCGAGATGCTGAACCAGAAATGGTGATGGCATATTTGTTTAAGCATACCCCTTTGCAATCTAATTTTAATATTAACATGACCTGCTTGGTGCCCACCGACCACCCGGAAATTGGGGCGCCCAAGCGATTAGATTTAAAAGGAGTTCTCCAACACTTTTTGGATTTCCGCTTCCAAGTAGTGACTCGGCGACTGGAGTTCGAATACGCTGAAATTCAAAAACGACTGCACATTTTAGAGGGTTTTGAAAAAGTATATGATGCTCTCGATGAAATGATTCGTATTATTCGTAAGTCAGAAGGAAAAGCTGACGCTGCAAAAAAACTAATTGCTCGGTTTAAACTTGACGAAGAACAGGTTGACGCCATTTTAGAAATGAAACTGTATAAATTGGCACGCCTAGAAATTTTAGTTATTCAAAAAGAACTTAAGGAAAAACGAATACAAGCAAAGAAACTGGCTGAACTTTTGAAATCGTCTGCCAAGCGTTGGACCATTGTCAAAGACGATCTTCTAGAAGTTAAGAGCAAATACGGGGACAAGCGGCGCACCAAAATTGGCGGTCCGGTAGAAGATATAGAAGTAAGCGCGGAAGCTTTCTTGGTAGATGAAGACGCCCATGTGATTCTTACTCGCGATGGATGGATGAAGCGAGTGAGAGAAGTAAAAGACCCCACTCAGACTCGTTTGCGCGAAGGTGACGAGGTAATGGCTGTTCTGGCGGGATCGCTAAAATCAAATGTAGTGTTTTTTTCGAATTTTGGCGCTGCCTATGTTACTCGTTTCAATGACATTCCAGCATCTACCGGGTATGGAGATCCTATTCAGAAACTTTTTAAATTCGATGACGGAGAAAGGGTGGTAGGGGCCATTTCCCTCGATGCGCGGCTAGCGCGTCCGGAAAAGCTCATTGCAGTGACCCGGGGTGGTTATGCACTTCGTTTCGCGATCGGCGCGCATTTAGAAGTTACTACCCGAGCGGGGCGTTTATATGCGCGTCGTGCCTCTGATGACGAAATTATTGGAGTTACCCCGGCGTTGGAAGAAGACTACTTAGCGATATTGACTAGGCGGAGCTATACGCTAATTTGCAAAGCAAAAGAAGTAAATGAGCTTTCTGGTCCGGGTCGAGGAGTAGTGGTTATTAAGCTTTCCGACAATGATCAGGTAATGAATTTCTTATGTACTTCCAACAAAGAAACTTCGTTGGAATTCGAAACCGAAAAAGGCAAAAAGGTCCAATTGAAAGTAGGCAGGAATGAAATTGTCTCTCGAGGAGGTACAGGAAAACTATTATTCAAAACCGACTCTATTCAACGACTTTTGACCAAAAATCTGCTTTATGTTCCTTTGCCATATAAGGAATAAAAAGCAACGCATGGTAAGTCGATTGTTTGACTGAATTGAGATTGAATTTCTATCGAGGCAAGAATGGCGGCAAGAAAGACTTCTTATACGGCGAGCGACATTACGGTACTAGAAGGGTTAGACCCGGTAAGAAAACGGCCGGCAATGTATATAGGTGGAACCGATTCCACTGGTTATCATCATCTTTTGTGGGAAATAGTTGACAACTCGGTAGACGAAGTTATTAACGGATTTGCCTCCAAAATTGAGGTGACTCTACATAAAGATGGAAGAACTGTAACTATAAAAGATGATGGTCGAGGTATTCCTGTAGACCTAATGCCCAAGTATAAAAAGTCGGCGCTCGAAGTTATTCTTACCACTCTGCATGCCGGGGGGAAATTCGGTCAAGACAGTTATATTCATTCTGGTGGATTACATGGTGTTGGGTCCTCGGTAGTAAACGCCCTTTCGGTCAACATGACCGTGCAAGTGAATCGCGATGGTAAAAGCCATGAACAAATTTATTCTTGCGGACGAGCTACTAGTAAATTGAAAGTTTTGGGCAATACTAGGCAAACTGGAACACTAATTCGTTTTCAGCCTGATCCGGAAATATTTGGAGCCAAGCTAAAGTTCGATTCTGATTCTATTCGCGATCGGTTAGAAGCCAAAAGCTATTTGCACAAGGGTTTGTCAATTCTATTTCGCGATGAAACTAGCGAACCAGTGAAGCAATTAAGTTTTTGTCATGAAGGCGGAATTGCTGAATATCTAATGAAAGTAATTCAAGAAAGGGGTAAATCCACCGTTCCCGCTGGGGTAACCAATTTTTATCTCGCTAAGGAAAACGGAGTGCGTTTAGAAGTAGCTCTGGTTTGGAGCGAAGCTACCGACGAACATATTCGTTCCTACGTAAATGGAATCCCCACCCCAAGCGGGGGAACGCACGAAAACGGTTTGAAGTCGGGAATAGTGAAAGCAATTCGTAATTATATAGAAACCCATGGCCTGAGTCCAAAAGGAGTTTCCCTTACTGCCGAAGATATTAGAGAAGGCATTTGCGCCATTGTTTCTGCTTATGTAGTCGAGCCACAATTTCAAGGCCAAACTAAATCGCGATTAAATAATCCAGAAGTAGCAGGTCAAGTAGATTCCGCCATCAGACCGGCATTAGAAAATTGGCTAAATGACAACAAAAGTATTGCCGAATCAGTGGTGGCGCGAATTATTCTAGCTGCCCGTGCCCGCGAAGCATCCAGAGCGGCTTCTCAGGCAGTTTCTCGAAAAACTGCGGTATCTCATAAGCTTAACCTGCCCGGAAAACTCGCTGATTGCGCCTCTACCGATCCTTCCGAAAGCGAGCTGTTTATTGTGGAAGGCGATTCCGCAGGTGGAAATGCGAAGCAAGGAAGGGACCGCCGGACGCAAGCTATTCTGCCGCTGCGAGGAAAAGTTCTCAATGCCGAACAGGCCTCCTTAGGAAAAGTGGTGGGCAATAAAGAATTGCAAGACATTGTTAGCGCACTAGGCTGTGGGCTAGGCTCTGATTTTGATATTCGAAAATTGCGTTACGGAAAGATATTTTTATTAATGGATGCCGATTCCGATGGTCACCATATTGCTACTTTATTGCTTACTTTTTTCTACCGTCACTTAAAAGGATTAATTGTAAATGGGTGCGTGCATATTAGCCAGCCACCCTTGTACCGGATTGATGTGGGTAAAGAAACCTTTTGGGCTCTCGACGATTCTGACCGAGATCGTATTCTTAAACAAAAAGTTCGTAGCAATGCTAAACCCAACATAATGCGGTTTAAAGGGTTAGGCGAAATGAGCGCCGAAGAACTGAAAGAAACCACTCTGCATCCGGCCAATAGAATCAGTCTTCGAGTAGATATTGTTGATGAGTTGGAAACCGACCGAGTAATTAATGACCTGTTAGGAAAAGATGTGGCGGCGCGATTCAAATTTATAATGGATAGGGCGGGCGAGGTACAAGAAATCGACGTTTAAAGAATAATCTCGGTTAAGCAAGTCGTCCGCACTCTTCTTGGCTTTGGCCGACCCGACTTAGCCTTAGGAGGAAAACAAATGGGAATTCGTATAGCTTACATGGGCAAACTTGGCGACCCCAAGCAAATAGATGAGCTGGAAGAAGACATTTCTGGAATGTGCAAAGAAATGGGGTGGAAGGTATCGACTACGGAAGAACTGCTAGCAGAGGAGCGAACTTCTTTTCAATCTCTTCGTGGCCTCATTCTCCAGACTAGTCCGCAATGCGACTGGCTTCATTTGACCATTGATCCCGAAGGAAGATTCGTAAATCACAGTTTCTGGGAGTTGGCCCAAAATTATTCAAAAAGGCGGCATCTCATGGAAATGGTTCGCGAAAATCAACGCCAACTCCATGCTTTGCTTGGCGAGGAACCGCAAACAGAGTTTTCTTTAGGTAATGCCGTCTCCAAGAACGGAGTGTGGGGAACTATTCCTGACCTGAGCAACATTAATATTGACGAGGGTGTTGGTTATAACTGGGTTAACACTCACTCTGGTGGCGTTGCTGGTCACATTGCAGCGTGTCGCGTGCTATCTCATGTAAAAGAACACTATGCTCCAGAATTAGAAATTATGGATAATTCAGAATACTTTAATAACCACAACCTTGAAGAATTAGAAATAAAGATGGGAGAGGTTGATTTTATGCGCGAGCGAGTTCTGCGGGCGTTTAAACAGACAATATCTGAAACACCTGGTGGTGAATGTGACTTGCGCGAAAT
>JBNKEI010000183.1:0-29675 GCA_050288705.1 Myxococcales bacterium | reverse complement strand
CAGCATTCTCAATCACTTCTTCCAAGGCATTATCGACCTGGCGTATTGATTCGACGTCCATTTTTAAAGCACTAGCCGCTCCATTTAAATTACTTACAAGCTCCAAGGCCAAAGCTCTGTATGCTTGACCCATAAGTCCTTGGACTTTTCTTTTAGTACCAGATTTGTCGTCTTTAGTTTCAATATACCGTTTGCAATTATCAATCAATTCCAATAACGACTTTTTCCTTTCATCAATCCTAGCTTGATGGTATTTATCTAACGAGTCAATAACAGCCCGGTATTCACTTGATCTATTCCCATACAATACACTGTGCGCCTTCGGCAGTTCATCACTTTTCATTTGAATTCGATCAGAATTATTACAAAACAACTGACTCGCAACACTGTTTTTAGATGATCTAGCCGTACTAACACTATTGCTACGTTTTAAGCTGTCATCAGTTGCGAGCGATTTAATGGAAGTACCTTTATCTTCAACATCTTGGCTAACCCCTGCATTGCTTTTGATTCGGTGTAGCGCTTCACCAAATTTGTTTACTGACGTCAGTAGATTTTCATAATGGTCATTCAGCTTACTAATGCATTCCCCTAATTCATCAGAACTAGCAGGTTTTTCATGGATATTTGTTGGCGGCGGTACATTATTTAATTTTAATTCCTGACTCGCTTGTTCCAGAATGGTTTGGACAGTTTTTCGAGTGGCGGAACGTTCATCTTTTTTTTCAACGTATTGCCGACAACTATCAATTAAAGCACGTAATGCTTTAGAGTACTCGCTTTCGTTTTTAACACCCTTTTTGGCTTTATGGTAGCCATTTAACGAATCTATGACCCGACGGTAATCATCAGATCTTCTCCTGCCTAGAAGATTGTGTCTGCGTTGCAATTCTTTGCTTGTTATAATTTTTAAATCACCCGTCGACCGGCCAGGAACAGAAACAGCGGAAGTATTGCTAGGCTTTTGTTTAGGAACAGGAATCTTATTGGCAATTTTCGAAAGCATCATTGCTCCCTAGCACGGATGTAATCCCATGTAGTCACACATTTGCTGAAGAATTATCGCAGATTTCGAACGAAAGTTGCACATTTATTCAATGAAATTGTTCGAAACAATGCCCTCTCAAGCAAAAACGTAAGCGAGAAATTGACGCTTTTCAAAAATCCACAAAATAATCAAGACATTACACAGCTACACTACCGATACACCTTGCCGTTTTGCCAACCATCGATGGTCTTTTTATGAGCAGTAAATTTACCAGCAATTTCTATTGCCAGAAAAAAGTCTCGGATTATCTCCCATTTTACTTTATCTGGTAAGTTCGATTTGGTAAAATCATCTCCCATTCGCCGTCTTGCCTTTGCACCCGAAGCGGTTTACCCTTTTGAAGCTGTACCCGCACCTGGGAATCAACTATTTCGACTTTAAGAAGCGACCTCTGCCACCACAAATTAAATTGCAATCGGCTCCATCCCTTTGGCATGCAAGGACAAATTGAAAAACCCTGCGGTTGGCATTTAACCCCTCCCAATCCGAATACCGCTGCCTGCCATAGTCCTCCCAAAGCAGCAGCATGAACTCCCCCAGCCACGTTTCCCATGCCATTGCCCAAATCAATATCTGCGGCCATTCGAAAATATTTCTCTGCAGTCGCCACATCGCCCAGACGAGCTGCAACCCAGGCATGAATAGCTGGACTCAATGAGCTGCCATGGCAAGTTCGCGGCTCGTAATAATAGAAACTGGCTTCGCGAACAGTATTTGGAAAGTAGTCCCATAGTAAAAAAAGAAGCATTATAACATCGGCTTGTTTTACCAATTGAGTCTTTTGAGTTTTTTTTCGCCCCCAAATCATGTCCAGAGGAGCAGACCATTTTCCCTGCTGACGCATTGGCTGAAGATCCACATCTTCTAAAGCAAAAAAACCTTCAAATTGCTGAATAATTTTGCCGGTGACGTCAAACCCGCAATACATCTGCCTGGCTATTCTACTCCATTGCTCAATTTCTTCTGGCATAAGTCGCAGCTTTTGAGTCCATTCTTTAAACAAATCGGGCCAGCGAACTTTTAGCAAGCTTACTACTTGTACTCCTTTTTCTAAATTCCATTTTGCCAACCAATTAGTATAAGCATTATCATTTATGTTTTCATGATACTCATCAGGCCCCATAATATGTAAAATATGAAATTTTCCGTCTTCGCCCCACTCTCCGCGACTAGCCCAAAACCTGGCGGTTTCTACTAGAATTGGCACCCCGGCCTCCAGAAGAAAAGATTCGTCGGCGGTTGCCTCCCAATAACTCCAAACTGCGTAAGCCACATCAGCGCTTATATGGTGCTCCTGCTGCCCGGCTACTACTGGAATGGTCTCCCCGTCGGGAGACAAAATAAAACTAGGAGTGGTTTCCTCCCCGGTATCGGCCGATTCCCAAGCATATAAGGCCCCACAAAAACCCAGAGAACGAGCTTTTTCTTTCGCTTGGTACAAAGTATGATAACGATACATTAAGAGAGATCGCGCGTAATGGGGTAAATTGAATATAAAAAAAGGCAGCATAAATATTTCAGTATCCCAAAAAACATGACCTTTATAAGATTCGCCAGAAAGAGAACGAGCACCAATAGAAATTCGTTCATCATCTGGATTAGCAGAAATAATTAAATGATATGCTGCAAAGCGAATTGCTCTTTGCGCTATTGCATCGCCCTCTATTTTGACGTCACAACACCGCCAGCAACGATTCCAGTGTCGCATATGTGCTAGAACAAGCTTATCCAGTCCTTCTTGTTTAGCCTGTACCATTTTATTCATGGCACGTGTTTCGGGCTCTACTCCGTCGCGATTTAAGAAGGCCACAACTAACCTACGAAATTCATACTGTTGACCTTTTTGTACCGAAATAGTCCATCGCTCGGCGCATAAACCATTGGCATGCAGAGTATGCGGTTGACCTACAAGTTCTGTTCCATTTCCTCGGTATTCACTGGAAGAAATCAGCGCCAAAAGATTATTTTGATGAGGGGTTCGATAAAAAAGAACTCCTTTTCCAGGAATGGATCCTGCGGACAATAAACGCGAGCGCGCTACCGGAAAACCTCCTACCACTGCCGAAGCTGTTTCCACTCCCATGTCGATTTCTAATATTCCGCTATAATTTTGTGGTATCAATTGAAATATTTGTAGCCAAATATGACGATCGGCAAGCGAAGCTATTCTTGATTCTCGCAATAAGGTTATTTTTTCTGAGAAATCACTATAGCGACATTCCCTATGCAAAATTCCTTGACGCATGTTTAATATTCGTCGATTCTCTAAACAATATTGGGGATTACAACAGATTTGCTCTCCTTCTGAAATAATGCGAATTTTTGTCCAATCTGGCCCCACCGAAAGCTCGGGCACTGCTATTGATGGTAGCGAGGCGTCAAAGACGCCTGCCAAGAAGGTTGCCGAAGAAGAAATGTCTGAACTAGCCTCGGCCAACAAACCGCGAGTCCCCATGTAACCATTGCCAATAGTGAAAAGCGCCTCTGCTTCCCGCTCGCGAGCAAAATCTGTTCCTTCTCTAACCAGCGTCCACGCTAAATCGTCCGAATTGAACCAATGAGTCATAGGTATCCGTATAAGACTCCCATCGGCTCGGTGCAATGCACGCTAGTTCAAGCGCAGCTTTGATAGATCGAACACTGTTCAGCCTTTGGCGACATGCGCAGCCATTGTCCGTTCAGATCTCGGCCACAAATGCCTTTCCTAGGAGAAGCCCATTCTTTTCTAGATTAAACAGCTCAACACGAACCAGTCGTTTTTCGATTCGCAGCAAACCCGCACTCCGGGGGGAGTAACGAGCCCGCCCAGCGCTTCCCGGATTCACTAAAATAACGCCATTTTGACAATGGATTGCCGGCTGGTGAGTATGCCCATATACCACAATTTTGACGCCAAACTGCTCAATTGTCTTTTGAAGAGCAGTTTTGGGAGAAGCGGGGTTTCCTAAATCATGTATTAGGAGAACTGGAATTTCTTTCAAAAGCAATTGCTCGGTTTCTTTCAACTTACTAGCCAATTCACCCCAGTCATTATTTCCACGCACTGCGGTCGCTGGCGCTATTGCCCCTAATTGAGATAAAACTTCGCGTTCTCCAATGTCCCCAGCATGCAAAATGACATCGCAAGCTCGAAACAAAGTGTTTAAGTATGTATCGAATCGGCCGTGTGTATCTGAGACTAGTCCAATACGCACGACGCTCTCCTAAGTGTCGCTCGCCCTAAACTCCATTCGCGAGGCAGTTCTAAAAATGGCTAGATCTTAAATCTTTTTCAAGCTGTTTTTTGGCCCGTTGGTGTGCAGAAGTAAATAGAGCCACCACTATCGCAGTTACAGGCACTGCAAAAAGCGCTCCTATAAAGCCGTAAGTTACCTCACCAGCAATTAGCGCAAACACCACCAAAACGGGGTGAATTTTGGCTTGTGAACCCATAATCTTTGGATTTAGTAAATAAGCCTCAAGGGCATGGACTCCCAGAATCCATCCCAGCATGGCTACTCCATTATTAAAACCATGGGTCATTGCAATTAGCACGATGGGCACTGATGAGAGTATTGTTCCAAATATAGGAATAGCAGACAATACTGTCGCCAATATGGTCAAAACAAAAACGAATGGCACGTCAAAAAGCACTAAACCAATAGCTGTCAAAATGCCATTTACTAAACAAATAACTGCTTGTCCGCGCACTACTCCCGCTAACTTTTCATCCACCAGACGAACTATCTCATCATATTCGGATTGCCAGTCGAGAGGGACTAGCGAACGCCAATAGGCTCCAATTTTTTTCCAATCGATTAATATGAACGCTGCAATCATAAGCGTAAAGAAAAACTTGAAGACAAAACCCAACGTTCCGCGAATCCATTTTTGCAAAACACCTACTGCCCCAAAAATGTGAGTTGGGACTTGTTGCGATAACTTTTCCAATCCATGCGGTATGGACTTTATATCTAATGTAAGACCAAAAAAAACATGGTCATCATCTGGTTCCGAATTGGATAGTTTGATGGGAATACCCTTAGACGAAAACCAACCTTCCAACTTGCTAGCGATCTCATCAATGCGTGAAGGGGAAAGGGACTGGGTAAAAGCCTTTGCTTGACGCGATATTTCGGTTACTTCTCCGGTTAGTCGTGGAATAGCGATTCGCCCAAAAAGGTACAACAAGGAAAAGAATATCAAGTAAATGGCAATGACTGCCACCCATCGCGGAGTGCGGTATTTGGCGACACGGGAAACCAGCGGTTCCAGCAGATAAGAAATAACCGCAGCAATAGCAAATAACAACAATACTTGACGGAAAACCAAAACAACAAACAGTATTATTGCCCATAAAACAAAAAAGACCGCTCGAATGCGAAAATGACGGCGAGAAACTGGTTTTTCTGCCGAAGATGCGGTCGGCTTGAATAGGCTAGAAGAGCTTTGTTCTTGATCAACTTCGCTAGTTTTACGAGGAGACAGATCAGGTTCGGCACAATGCTCGGATTCCGAATCCACACACGTTAACTCACCCTCATTGGGATTCATTATTCAACTTCCTGATACCCTTATTTTGATTTAACACAGTATCTAGATGAAGCACCTGAACCAAAAATCCGCTCGTAGGCCTCGGGATTGCTCTCTTTAAGCTGCAACATATATGACTCGGAAAGAAGAAGCTGCTGGCAGCCAAAGCCACTCTTGTTACCTTCATAGTCGTATTCGCAATCAGTGGAATCTATACAACTTTTAGAGCAATACCCGTACCCCTCTCCATTATTTCCCTTGGAGTTAGCAGTCCGTACACAGACTAGATCGTCACACTCGCTAACTCCCAAGGAAAGATAATCTTGCGAAGCATCACTCATTTCCGATTCCGCGATAGGGCAAGTAGGCCCCGGAACACAAGGTTTGGTCATACGACAAGCTTGACCGAGGTCAGTTTCCGGTTTGCACCCGCTGAGATAGAGAAAACTTATAACGCTTATTAGGGGAATCGCCAAAGTGAATTGCTTAAAAAAAGGAGTCATATCTGCCAACGTACCAAATAGGTCAGCGGTTGGGCAACATTAAGATTCTAGGTTTTTATACAGCCAATTCAAGACTCGCCGGCTGGCAGGGTTTTGGGCGACAACCGCGCAAAGCGAAGGCCGGTTTGCTGGCGGGAAGCTTCCACAATAGTTAAGCATTGCTATCGGCACCGAATCTGTTATGCTTTTTTCCTTCAAACGATGCTTTACTCAATTGACTGCTTATTTTTCCCTTGGTAAGCAACCTATGATGAAGCTAAGGGGCGTGTGGCCTTCATCGGGAGGCCGAAATGCACTTAGAAGTATCTGGTAAGACTCACGTTGGTAAAAAGCGAAGCCAAAATGAAGACAGTTTTCTTCTTATGCCAGAAGAAGGTCTCTGTTGCGTTGCTGATGGAATGGGTGGTCATTCCTCGGGAGAAATTGCCAGCAAGTTAGCTGTCTCCGAGGTTTACGAGTTTTTCAAATATACTGCCGAAGATAAAGAAGCCACTTGGCCGTTCAAAGCGGATCGCGTTCTTAATTACGACGAAAACCGCTTAGCTACTGCATTGAAGCTGGCCAACCAAAGAATTTACGAAGCTAGTTACGCTGACACCAAATATAGAGGCATGGGTACAACCATTGCCGCTATCTATTGCGTGAAAGACACCGTTTATATCGGACACGTAGGAGATAGTCGGATATATCATTTTATATCGGCAAAAAAAGAGCTTATTCAACTTACTGAAGACCATTCACTTCTCAACGACTTTATTCGTTCAAAGAAACCCTCTTCGGAAGAGATTCAAAATTTCCCTCACAAAAACATCATTGTCCGCGCCCTTGGGCTTAAGGACAAAGTCCAAGTAGATATAAATCGCACCCTACCCAGTGAAAGCGATCTTTTTCTAATATGTTCCGATGGTCTTTCCGGCATGATTCCGATTTCCAAGATTTTGGAGATTCTGAGTAGCGAATCGAATTTGGATGCTGCCAATGAACACTTGGTCGATTCGGCCAACGAAGCAGGTGGTAACGATAACATTACCAGTGTGCTGGCCCGTTGGCATGCTTAGGTAGGCAAAAAGGGCAGATCGGAATACAATCAAACAAGCAATAGCTTGCTCGTAAAGTAATAATTTTTATGGGGTTGTGCTGTCATTATGCAGCTATCTTTTGCCCAATTTGGTATGGTTCGTTTGTGATACCGATTGGAGCATTTGTTCGCGTTACCCAGGACGCGCTTGGAGACGAACCACTAGTCAAAGGAATGGTTGGCAAGGTCGTTGCCGATCTATACGGACGCGCCGACTTGTCCGTACAAACTTTGGTAGTGTTTGTGGGGGCACGCAAAGCGTGCGCTGTTCCTCTAGAAGCAGTGGAGGAAATCAGCGAATCGGATTATGGCGACGACTTAGCCATGAGCCGCGAGCTTTGGAAACATCGACGCAAGCTGTGGCGCAAGCGCTACGGAACTGTGCGCCATACTCCTACCAGAAACATCGAGACCAGAAACAGTGAGGAACGAAGGTCTTCCTCATCATCTTTTCCAAGGTTTGAAGTGACAGACATTTTGCGTCGAACTGAAGCAGTTACCCAAACTGAGATTGATGCCATTGCTAGCCCAGCAGCCATTGCTATTTTGACTGAGTGGTCGGTAGGTTCTCTTGATGTCCTAGCAAGAAAGCTTCCCGCTTTCAAAAAGATGACTTACGCTCGCGCCCGACAGGTACGCATTGATCATATTGAACGTTGGCTATGGGACGGGCTGCGACTTTATCTGGCTATCCGCTCTTTCAATCCTCTCCTTCCCCCAATATGCGCAGAATCAGCCAGAGATAGGGTGCGCGCGCTTTTCGATCGCATTGATGAAGGAGATGCGGCTGAAAGGCTGGCCACTTTTAGCATGGACGTTGATGGTGTGAAATCTGCTCTCCAACGAATGACTTCCTATTGGCTAACCAAGGCCGCAACTAGCTTTGCCAAAGGATTAGGAGATAACGAACCACTGCATCAAAGCCTTGCTCAACATGTTCTTCAACTTCTGATTGTTGGGTATCAGGTTGGATTCTGCGCCGATCAATCGAACCACGGCATTCCGACTCACTAGATGTCGTTCTGTTTCTTCCACAGTACTGTTCGCCTGCTTCGACAACACCTTCCACAAGCACTTTCTCAGGGAAAATGGTTCTTTGCTGGAATGGCAAGACAATTTCTCGCTGTTACCAATTGGTGGTTTTTTTGTGCGCGAGTAAAGTCTATAAGAGGTATCAAGCTGCGTATCCATAGGAGGAATTCATTATGCACCTAGGTTGGGGAGAAATAGTCGCTGGTTTGGGAGTACTTCTTCTTCTTTTTGGTCCTAAACGGCTTCCCGGCCTGGGCAGTGCATTGGGCACAGCCATTCGGGGATTTCGAAAGGGCCTATCTGGACAAGAAGAAAGTAGTACCGACCCCGGTAAAATGCTCCCGTCCAATAACCATGAGCACAAGACTTGATTGGGAACACTAAGAATCCCTCCCAAAGCAGGGAAACAAAATAAGGAGGCACTGCCAACATTAACACCTGTACCGAAAAAGTCTCCTGTCATTAAAAGTCCGCCACCATAAATTGTAGAGTGGAGACATTGCCATGAATGAATTCTCATCTGAGTCTACAAAAACTGTTTCTGCTAACTCCTTTGCTGATGCTCTCCAGGGTCTCTCTCAAGGATTAAGTTCCTTAGTAAAAGGGCACCTAGCCCTGGCTAGAGTGGAGTTGACTGAAGATTTAAAAAAGACTGCCAAAGAAACGAGCACGCAATTAGCTGGCATTCCTTTGTTACTGGTTGGCTATCTATTGCTTTTCATTGCTTTGGGAGCCTTACTAGCTCTGGCGATGCCGGTCTGGGTAGCTTTTTTGATTTGTTCGCTGGTTAACATTGGAGTAGGGGCGGCCCTGGTGGCCTGGGGCATGCGACAGGTTAAGAAAAGTAGGATTCAACTAACTGCTACCAAGACCGAACTTCGCCGAGATCGTGAGTGGTTTGGACATTGGAATCGCTTTCCCCAGTGGGGCCATCAGTCTTCATCTCAGACTACGACGACCCGACATTGAAAAGTTTATAGGCATTTTGGGTAGTTTGGTGAGCAAGAGTTATCCAGTCTTCGCTGCGAATTTCACCCAGTTGTCGAGCTATTTCTGGCAGAAAGGCTGGCTCATTACGCTGCCCACGATGCGACTGAGGTGCCAAATAGGGAGAATCGGTCTCTACTAGGAGGCGATCGCGAGGAGTCAGACGAGCAGCTTCTCGGATTTGGTCAGCTTTTTTATAGGTAATTGTTCCGGAAAAAGAGAGATAAAATCCCAGGGCTAAAAATTCCCGCGCCCAGTCAGGCCCTCCACTAAAGCAATGCACCTGCCCTCCCACCTGGGAAGCGTTTTCCTCTTTTAATATATTCAACGCTTCTTTCTCGGCTTCGCGAATATGCAGAACCAAAGGCTTTTTCACCCGTTTTGCTAAGGCAATAATCCAACGAAAGGCCTCTTGTTGCCGGCTAGCGGGAGAATGATGGTAGTGATAGTCTAAGCCAGTTTCTCCTATGGCAACTACTTTGGGATCGCCGGCCAAGCGCTCTAACTCTTCCCAATCTTCGGCGGGCACATGAGCACAGTCATGGGGATGAATTGCTACGGTAGGGGAAATACAAGAATGGCGAGCTGCCAAATCTAATGCGTTTCCAAAACACCCTGGGCTTTTCCACACCCCGTTAACAATAAAATGATTTACTCCAACCAATTGTGCTTTTTTCAGTGTTTCTTCTGGTTGCGATAGATGGTCTAAATGGCAGTGAGCGTCGATTAGATCAGGCAGATTAGACATGGGAAGTTAATTCGCACAAATAGTTTAGCGACGCAAGTCTCCCCGGTTTGCAACAAGGGAGACTTGAATTACTTAAGAGCTTAGCCAGCCGCTCTAGTTTTACGCTTCTACTCGAAACCTATAGTTTCTGCCAAAATTGCTGTCCCAGGTTTCTTTAGGAGAATCTGCACCCGCCCAGTTTCTGAACCAAACCTCAATTTCAGTAGTTCCCGGAGGAACATCTACAGTTACCGGAACCGGTTTAGCAGCCTCCGTCTTCTTTCCTTTCTCGATTTCAAAATCGATAGCAGACTTTTCCACGATGACACCACTAGGAAGCGTCTTAATGTACGCTTGAACCCCCCATGAAGGCATACCGCTCTGACATTCACGCAATTGCGCTCGATTGGGATCGTATTCAATGGTTAATTGCCCCCCCGCTACAATAGGCCCCTTAGCCACTTGTCCCCATCCGGGGGTGAATCGCACACTAGCCATTGGTCGGAGAGCCTTTTTTGCCTCGCTTTTTGTTGCTGCTCCTGCCCCGAAAACCGTCTCGGTCTTCGATGTAGCCACACTTGGTTTGGTCGTTGCCGGTGTCGCTGAAGATGTTTTGGAAGCTTTTTCTTCTTCCATTCTTGAGGCCATCCCAGACGCCATCCCAGAAGCTCCGCCAGAGGATGTTTTCGGCGAAACTGCTGGTGCCGGCGGGGTTGATTTCTTTTCCTCAGAAGCAACCCGCGACGCCGAAGCAGCTTTGTGCGCAGGAGTTGTAGTCTTTTCGCTAGAGCTAGGTTTCGACTTGGTTTCTGTTTTGCTGTCACCGAAAGATACGGGCCGTTTATTCTTATTGCTTGAGTTTGGCATCAATCCATTCCTCCACATGAAACGCTGACTTGAAAATGAGCCAACAGAAATTGATAACTAAGTAAGTTAATGTAAACCCTGCGCGGCCGGTCCTGCACCCCCTAAGGTCATTGGCAGAATAAACCTATTGCGCGACCTAGAAAAGTCCCGGGCTTGCTAAATACCAATCTACCGTTTGCCGCAAACCTTCTTGGACGGACGTTTTGGCTTTCCATCCCAGTAAATCCATCGCTTTTTTATTGCTTGCCCAGGTCACTGAGGCATCGGCCGGATGTTTTCCCGCGCGAGTAATTCGAGCTCGCTTCCCCAAAAGGGACTCAATAATACTAATAACTTGGTTCAGCTCTACTGGATTACTTCCGCCAAGATTAAATACCTCATAGCCTTTTAACTCCAAAGCTCTCACCACTCCCTCGGCAATATCATCCACATAGGTGAAATCACGCAATTGTGTTCCGTCTCCATACACTTCAATTTGTTGTCCTTTGGCAATACGATCAATAAATTTTAGGTATCCCATATCAGGACGGCCAGCCGGACCGTATACGGTAAAAAATCGCGGAATTGCTATGTTTAATCCACACAAATGATAATAACTATGACAGAGTACTTCCCCCACCTTTTTTGATGCTGCGTAGGGAGATAGCGCCAGATCGGTAAAGTCGTTCTCCCTGAACGGCACCTGATTATTTCCGTATACACTGGAACTGGAGGCTAACAAGAATTGCTTTACTCCTTGTTTTTTACAACATTCTAGTAGCTGCAAAGTTCCAAGTACGTTTGACTCATAATAGATCCACGGATTTTCGATACTTCCTCGCACACCAGCCCGCGCTGCCAAATTGATTACTGCATTAAAAGAATGTTCTTCAAATAGACGTTCCATGTCTTGACGATGCGCAATATCTGCCTGCACAAAATGAAAATTTTTGTAGTCAACAAGTCTTTCCAATCTCCACTGCTT
The DNA here is from genome assembly GCA_050288705.1 of Myxococcales bacterium. Classification (GTDB taxonomy): domain Bacteria; phylum Myxococcota; class Myxococcia; order Myxococcales; family UBA5297; genus JBNKEI01. The sequence goes on along the minus strand of JBNKEI010000183.1, from coordinate 17,957 downwards.
AAGGCGAGGAGAATAGTAATCGCACAGATTATCAACCCCTACTACTGTATCTCCGCGCTCTAACAATAGCGCAGACACATTGCTGCCAATAAACCCAGCGCTTCCGGTTACAAGAAATTCCATGAAAACGCTCCTTTTTTAGTTTGCCAACTGGCCATGCAAACAATTTAGTGCATTTCTGGTGCCTGCTAGTATTAACTCAGGGGAGAAAGTAACATGCGAAATTCAAAAGGACGCTTCACCGCTCCTAGAAATGAGTCTGGACGGCAAGTTTCGTCCATCTCACGTATTGAAAAAGCAATTCGGAAAAAATAGTATTTAGTCAACTTTTGATAAGTGACCAAAGCAATTGCTGCCAGCCGCTCTTTATCCACTTCTATTTTTACGCCATTTTTTTGGTCTCCTAATTCCAAATCCCCATTGGTTAGGCCAAGCCCCTGAGACGCGGAGACTAAAAAGGTAGCTGGTTGTGCGTGATTTATTTTGGCTTCTTCTAAGAAAAAAATTTCTTTTTCACACCCACCATTACATGTTCTAAACCATAATTCGTTTTGTTGAAAAGCTTCGGGCAATACGGTTACGTGCCCTAAACGCAACGAACCGCTAGGCAGTTCTTTCCAGTCAAGCACCACTTGGTATTCTACTTTCTTGGTCGAACAATTAAGTGTCCATCTTTTTTTAATATCGCCTAGCGAAGTGTTTAAAGTACTAGTCACTATAAGAAGTTCATTATCGATAGTAATAGCAGGTTCCACTGGCTCTAGATCAGTACCTTTTGGTTTCGAAGGAATTTCCCAAATTAAGTGACCAGTATAATAATCCGCCCCCCAGGAAATATCATCAAAATATCCGTGGGGTATAGTTCCTATCTGAGGACACTCCAAAGAAGATCCCCACCGTAGACAATCAAGGGCTAGGCCACGACGCTGATTCCAACTCACGTAAAAATTCTCGGACTCCGCAATAATATATCGGCCTCTTTTTTCCACTTTCCAAATACCTTGTGCGCTATTACCCGATGCAGTATTTTCTTTTTCTGGCTCAGCCGGAACATACAAATCTAAACCCAAAGCACTTTGTACTTGCTGTAATCGAGCATTATAAGCTTCCCAACGTTTTTGGGTAATATGAGTACGAAAATCGCTGCTCCATAGGTAACACAGCTCACGCCAATCATCATCTTTAACGAATGGATTGTTATGCAGTGCTTTATATATTTGCCAACAAGCAGTGTTAATTCCAATGTCATTCCGCCCAGTAACTGCCCACCGAGTAATATTATACTTTTCTTGCTTTTTTACCGGAACAGGTTGAGCAGCAGTTTCTAAACGCAGGCGATTTCCTGCTCCTTCTTCTTGCAATAGCGGAAGAATTTCGCTAGGTAACTCAAACTGGAAACGACCGTCCTGCAATAAAACATCGATTAGCTGCTCGATTTTTCCCCATTCCGATTCGCTAATTGCTGGCTCAGCACTAAAACGTCCCGGGCGGAAATCAAATATTTCCACATCATTACCATAAAGAGGAAAAGCTCTTGGGGTATTTCCCAGGTGTTTGGTTAGATATGACAGGTATTCTTTTAATTCAATTTGGTCATGGACATAGCGTTGAAATTGTTGGAAAGCGATAGACTTGTTCCAGATAAGAGCAATAGTTTCATTAGTCGGACTAATTGCATATTGAGGAAGATAGCGCCAACCAGGATTCCATTCCGGATGATTGCGCGCAGGGTTATCCCATTCCATCACTATGGCCTGAAAACCCGCTTGGCGATATAAACCAACCAACCCTGCCGAGTAGGCTTGTTCATTAACTAATGCAATTTTTGGTCTCAATCCCAGCAACTTTTGATAACTTTCCATTCCTAGGCGTAAATTGGCGCAATTAACCGCTGCCGGAACCAAAGGACCAATGAGTTGAGTGTACCCACTTCCTATTAATTCGCATTTACCGAACTGGACTAGCGCGCGAAATTCCTCTATCCACTGCGAATCGAGACTTTGAATAGATTCTAAAGTAAAAGCTGATGCTTCTATTCCAAAACAAACGTTTTTATTTCTGGCTAAGCCCAACAATGGCCAATAACACCGCCGAATAACTTCTGCACGTAATTCTTCTTCGATGGAAGAAAATGCCAAGTTCAAATGAAAAATGGTATAAAGACGAAGTGGTACATAGTTTTTGCATTGGATATTTCTGGTATTCATAATCGCCGTCCCAGAACTTCTCCTGGCTGAAGACCAAACTTAAAAGGGTCTCGTTCCACCATGGGCTGCCCATGCCATTGAGTTTGCGTAAGAAGCACATTCCCTTGCCCGGTGGCCACTAATACTCCTTGGGGCAACACTGCCAAAACTTCACCTGCCTGCCCACCTCGCTGGTCTTCTGATTCTCGTGCTAACCAAATATACAACCGATTTGCGCGAAGTTCGGTAAATGCACCGGGGTATGGGTGGCTTAATCCTCGAATGAAATTGTACAATTCGCGCTTACTCTTACCCCAATCGATTATTCCGTCATCTGGCCTGCGCCTAGGCCACACGCTGGCTTGAGAGTCATTTTGGGGAATTCGGGGGGCAGTGCCTTGAGCAATTTTTGGTAAATACTCTAAAAGCAGACTAGTAGTAACTTGATCGGTACGCTCTCCTAAAGTCGCACTAGTATCTTCGTAATAAATAGGGACCGCCTTCTGAGCCAATATGTCGCCGGTGTCCGCTTGCGCATCACACCAGAAAAGAGAAACCCCGGTCTTACTTAAGCCCCGCAGAATTGCCCAAGGAATTGGCGCCCGTCCTCGCCCTTCGGGAAGCAAAGTGGGATGATGGCCAACGAAACCCAGGCGTGGAATCGCTAGCATTTGGTTAGGCACTAGCTGAGAAACTCCCACTACTATCCCCAAATCAATTTCTTGCGACAAAATCCAGTCAACCAATGGTGGATCGCTTAGCGAAACAAAACGTTTTGCGTTCAATGCATACTGCGAAATCAAACCCTCAAAAGAAGTATAGGCAGTAGTGATTCCCGATTTACTTTCGTCTAGCGTCAATAAAGCGGCAATACCCGCTCCTTGATTAAGCAGCGCTTCCAAACAGCGATACCCCACTAAGCGGGCGGCAATCATTAATATACGCAAGGAACGCCAATCACCGTCTATGGTCATCGCACGCCCTCGCGAATAAGCATAAACGGCTCGGCGGCAATAAAACCCGCCACCGTCCCCCAATAAGAAGCACGAGCGTTTAGCGCTTGCAACGAACGGGGATGCGGAAATTCACGAATTTCAGAACGATATAGTTTCATGGCTTCAAGTTTTAAATGCAAGGTTTGGTGCACATCGATAAATACATTGGGCGCAAAATGAGTCTGACTAGTTCCCCATTCGGTAGAGGAAGGAATTTCGAAAGCCAAAAGCCTTTTTACCGAGTTTCCCATTCCCGGTCGGCATGCGGTTACCGTTGCTTTCGATGTAAGAACATGATCGATATTTAAATCACCCCAAAAATGAGTGTATACTATTTCAGGATTAGTTTCATGGACTAAAATTTCTACAGTTTTTACTATTTCCAAAAGAGAAAGACTATCGAAACGATTATCCGGAAAGCTAAAACTTCGTAATTCTTGAGCCCTTAATAAATGCGCTGCATGTTGCGCACAAATTGGCAATTGAGCCAAATCATTATCGATTTGCTCCGGAGAAAGACTTCGAGAAGTAATCCCTTCTCCTAAAATTGCGATAGTTACCTTATCCCCTTGGAGAGCATGACGAGCAATTGTTCCACCTGCGCCCAACACTTCATCGTCTGGATGCGCCGCCACCACCAGAACGTTCATGACTGTTCTCGTTTTTTAGTTTCAACAACAATAGAACCAACTGCTTGCTCGGCACGTTGCACTGCTAGTTCTCGTGTTTCTCCCACCGCCATAACCACGCCGAGCGCTGCATTAGAATCAGATGGAGGTAAAACCAGATCGCCCGGTTTCGCCCTTATTATAATATCGATAATTCCCTCTTGCCTTCTAGCTTCTTCCACCCCTTGAATTGATTGAATAATCCCGGGCGTAGAAAAAATCCATCGCTGAGCAACCCCTCTGTGGGCTCGGGGAGTCAGATCGGCACCCGATGGCGGGTCTCCCAAAGCCAAGCGAATTGCCTGGCGAACCAGCTCTACGCCAGTGCTCCAAGGAATTTCATGGGTGCAAAAAAAACCTCCGCTCATGCGCGCAGCTAATTCAATTATATAGGGAGAGCCTTGACTAAAAGCAATATCTCCTTTTACTACTCCATTTTTAATACCTAAACTTAGCGCCCCTTGTTCCACCAAATTACCCACCGCCTGTTTTTGGCTTTCATTTAAACAAGTTGGTAATTGACCACCATTTTCAATAATATAGGGAGCATAGAGATCTAAAAACTCATAATTACGATCAGCCATACCAGGAGTATGAGCAATGGTGTTAATCATTAACGTTTCAGTGCTCAATTGCGGTCCATCCAGATATTGCTCGATCATTACTCGTTTAGTAGGAGAATGACTTTGCGCAATTGAGTATGCCCAATTTAAGTCGACTTGCGAAGTTAATCGTAATACTCCCCTGGACCCCCTACTATCTACCGGTTTTAACACTAAAGGAAATCCTTTATTTTTCACAACTCGATGCAACTCATGTTCGTTTTCAACTGGTGCAAACCAGGGAACACTAATACCATCAGATGCCAATTTGTTTTTCATGGCCAATTTGTCGGTCGCCAATTGCGCCGATCGCTCAGATATTCCCGGCAGTCCTAGTCTGGTAGCAATACGGGCAACCGCACGGGAAGCATCGCACCCAATGCATATTACCCCATCAACACTATTCGACTGTTGGTGATAATTTGCTACTTGATTATAGGTAGATTCAGTATCGTAAATACTTACCACCAAACAGTCATCACACAATGCGAACCCGGGAGCACGAGGATTGCCATCGGCAGCCAGTACGCGTAGGCCCATCTCTTTGGCCAATATAATTCCGGGAACGGTTTCGATTCCCGCACCAATAAAGAGGAGGGTTTTCATACAAAATACATGCCTCCATTTAAATTGATAGTCTGTCCGGTAATATAACCTGCCTCATGGCTCACTAAAAAACGCGCGGCGGCCCCAATTTCTTGAGGAGTTCCTAATCGCTGACAGGGAATGGATTTCACTTTATTGCGACCTTCCTCACCATCTAACTCCGATCGAGTCATATCGGTAGCTACCAGTCCGGGAGAAATTGCATTTGCGGTAATACCGCAATTGCTATACAAACGCGCCAGCGAACGGGTTAAATTTATCAACGCAGCTTTGGAAGCCGCATAATGCACTTGCCGAAAACCACCCCATTGCCCCCCAATGGAAACAATATTAATAATCCTACCCCAGCCTTTTTTCAGCATTTCTGGAAGCACTATTTGACAACAGCGAGATGGACCTACTAGGTTGATTGACAACATATTATTCCAATCTTGGTCGGTAAGTGTTTCAAAATGCTTTTCTTGGCTGGTTGCCGCGTTGTTAATCAAAATATCGATGCTTCCCATGCGCCGGTTTATTTTGTTTATTGCCTCCTCAACACTCCCTCTTTCTTCCAACCGCATAGGAAATGCCAACGACACGCCTCCTTGAGACTCAATTTCTTTACTGACTTGAAGCGCCTTTTCGCGATTTGTCCGATAGGTAATGGCTACCTTGATATTAGCTTCGCCCAGTGCTTTGGCTATTCCTTGGCCAATTCCTCGGCTTCCCCCGGTAACCAGTGCTACTTTTCCAGAAAGCATAGTACTGTCTCTTCAACTATGAGAAAACCAACCCTAGAGACTTGGCTTTTGAAGAGATGCAAAAGACGTTCCTTGTTTGCTTGCGCCCCCGGCCCCCTTTAATAAGTGGTGCGTCATTTTACTGACAGGCGTCAGCAACCTGACCCGTCATCTATACGGCTAAAACAAAAGGACGCGTTTTTTCTGGAAAAACGCGTCCACTCTAGATAATTTTACAACCAATTTTACAACGTATTATACACTAGCCTGTTGTCTTGAATTCTTGATGGATTCCATCATCAATCTAGTTTTTTCAGTTTCAAGGTCCTCAATACCAATTTTTCCGTCAGTATTGCCTTTGTGCTGGGAGGTCTCTAATTTATTGAAAGCCATGGGATTATTGAGCAAGAACTTGCACGCATCCTTCAATTCTTGGGATGCATCCGGGTTGTTCGAAACCGATTCAAGATCCTCTTTTCCAATAAGACCATCTCTTTTTCCAATTCCAGCAGCTTGGTCTAAGAAACCTGAATTTTTCAGCAATTCATTGACAGCATTCGAGTATTTCTGATTAAACGACTGATCTTGAGCTCGATTATTCTGCTTAGATCCCGTAGCGTTCTGCATTTCGTTAAACACGCTTTGCATTTTTGACAGCAAATCAGTGAAAGAGCTTATTAACGTAGAGGTTTTGGATGGAACACTCTGCGAAGATTTGCTCTGCTCGGGAGAAGATGAGCCTGAACCAGAAGCATTAATATCCTTCATTTCAGACTCAATATCTCCCATACCAATTTTTCCGTCAGCATTGCCTTTGTGATGGGAGGTCTCTAATTTTTTGTGTGCCATGGGATTATTGAGCAAGAACTTGCACGCATCCTTCAATTCTTGGGGTGCATCCGCGTTGTTCATGACCGATTGAAGGTCCTCTTTCCCAATAAGACCATCTTTCTTTCCAATTCCGGCCGCCTGATCCATAAAACCAGAATACTTGCTCAAATTTTTAACAGCATCCCCATATTGTTGTTCGAATGATGGCTGTTCTTTATTGGATGATTGAGACATTTGAGACATTTGATTCATTACGTTTTTCATAATACTAAGCAAAGAACTAATTGCTTGTTGGATTCCCGAAGAACCGGAAGCACCCGCTTTGGGCGACTGCGTAGAGCCTGGCTTCAAATTTGCCAACATTGCTTTCAGCGCATCAACTAATTTCTGCATATCGCCAAGTGATGAGTTAGATGAGTTATTAGTAGGCCCAGATGACTTTCCTGCTGATTGATTCATCATGTTTTGCAATTTAGAGAGTAAGCTTGAAAACTCACTTACTACATCACCTAGACTCTTAGCGCTATTCCCCGAAGATGAACTTCCCCCCGTTCTATTAATTTCTGCTTTGATATCACCCTTTCCGATCAATCCATCACATAAACCCCCGTTTTGGGCAGTCTCTAGTCGGTTGAAAGCCATGGGGTTATCGAGCATGAATTTGCAGGCTTCCTTCAGCTCGGCTGGCGCATCTGCGCTTTGCATCGCTGCTGAAAGATCGCTTCTACCGATTAGCCCATCTTCATGATTTATTCCTGATGCCTGATCAAGGAAGCCTGAGTATTTACCCAGTGTACTTACGGCATTCGAATATTTCTGTTCAAACGAATTTTGACCAGCAAGTTTGGAGTAGTCTTGAGTCCCATAGGAGAACTGGTCATTTTTTTTCGGTGTCGCTTCAGTATCATCATCACTTTTAGTAGATGTGATTGATACGGTAGAAGTTGTTTGTGTGAGAGTCACCTGTGAACGGTTTAAGTCGGAAATTCGCATTGCTACACTCCTTCCACTAAAGTTTGAACTACGTAACAACCTTGCCCTGTAACACTGAAATTATCTAACCTCATCTCCAGAAGTTGCTTAAAATAGCTCGCCGCATACCCACCAACCGTCTAGCAGCCCGGAGGCGATAGTGTGCCCATTCGCCGGAAGGGTTGAAAATGGCTAATTACTCAGGCGCATTCCCTGGCTTCGACAAAAAATCGACTTCAAAGGAGATGGATGGATTCTTTGACGGCGCATTGTACCTTTTTTATTTGCTCGTCTGCACTTCTGGAATTTACCAGAACTTCCACCAAGCTAACTCCCGAATAATTCCATGCTTGTTCTAATTCCTGAATTAATTCATTTTTGCCGTAAATCATTTTATAGACAATACCAAACTGCGCCGCTATATGAGCAAATTGCATAGAATGAGGGGTAGTCCACCAATCTAATTCTGGCGATTTAATCATTTGCCCTACAGGAAGGTGATCAAATATTCGCCCCCCTCCGTTGTTAATTACTAGTAGCACCAAGGTAGTTTTCACTTGGCTTGCAACCAATAAGCCACCAATATCGTGCAGAAAACTAATGTCTCCCATTAAGAGCATGGTTTTCTTTTTGGCACCCTCGGCAATCCCCGCTGCCACTGATATCATTCCGTCAATTCCGTTGCCCCCCCGAATTGCGTAGGTGGTAATTTTTCTCGATTCCGCACCACACCAAAAATCGACTTCACGAATAGGCAGGCTATTTCCCAACACCAATTGACTCTCAGGGGGACATGTCTGTACTGCCGTAAATACTGACGCTCCTTCACCAAATTCTATTGATTGGGAAACTTCAGCAATTTTTTGTCTTACCAGTTCATCGGCTTTTTGCCATTTGGTTATCCAGGAATTTTTTCGGGACTTATTTTCGGAAAGGATTTTGGTTATCCGTCTACTAAGTTCGCGAATAATTTCAGTAGGATTTCCCATGGTGACCGTCGCCGCAGAACCACTAGGGTCTGGCCAACCATCGCGAGTAATAGCATGAATTACCACGCCTCGTTCGGAAGCTCTATCCATCCATTGCTCCCAAGCTCCACTAGTCAGCGGCGCACCTAGATGGATTATGAGTTCTGGCTGATTTTCATGCAGAAATTTAATTCTTCCCAATACGTCGTAATGCCCTACCACCGCGGATGCAGACTGGCGAATTACCTGAAAACGTAAAGGGTGGGCTACATCCAAAAATATTGGGTAACCAGTTATTGCGGAAAAATGGTTTAAAACTTGAAAATCGATAATCGGAAATTCCGGATCATATCCCAGAGAAATAATTCCCTTTTCCCGGGAAATGCAATCTCTTTCCATACGAGAAAAATCCCCACCCGCCGCTCCCCCGGTGGTAACAACTCCCATCGCCGCCGGCTCTGCCAGCACCCTCTCCAGTTCCTGCCATAATGCAATATCTTGTTGGCTAATTGGCAATATAGGTTCTAATGGTTTTCTCGCCCTCACTTCTAAATGAACAGGCCCGGGAACAGGATGCTGTGCAAAATGAACGGTGGAAACCACTAATCGGCGCATTTTCCGCCAAATAGTTGGGTCAGTTTCTGGCGCTCCCAATTCCACAAATCGACGTACTTGATTCCCATACAGTCCTACTTGGTCCGCGGTTTGCGGCGCTCGGCAATATTGCAATTCTACTGGGCGATCCGCGGTTAGAATGATTAGTGGCGTTTTGGAAAGATTGGCTTCCATAATCGCCGGAAAGTAATTAGCAGCCGCGGTACCAGAGGTGCATATAAGCAATACTGGCCGCTGCAAAGAACGCGCTAATCCCAGTCCAAAAAATCCCGCTGATCTTTCGTCAATCACCCGCCAAGTACGAAATAGCGAAGACGCCAATACCGCCGCAGTAAAAGGGGTGGAGCGCGAGCCCGGGCTAATTACCGCCTCTTTTATTCCTGCTTGCGCCAATGTTTCTATTATTAATCTGGCCCAGGCGGTAAGCGCCATTCCCGGCGTCAAGACATGGCCTCTCGCATGGCTTGCAATTTCCATTCGGTCTCTTCCCATTCCGAGTGAATATCCGAACCGCGCACCAATCCCGCGCCGGCATACAATTGGATTTTTCTTTCTTGGAATAGCCCTGATCGCAGCGCTACCGCAAAATCTCCGTCTCCGTTTTCGGCAAACCATCCCACTGGCGCCGCGTACCAGCCTCGGTCAAACGATTCGTACGTTGCCAAAAACTCGGTAGCTTTCTTGGTCGGAGTTCCTCCTACCGCGGGGGTAGGATGCAGATTTTCTACTAGTCGCAACACATGGGGAGGGTTCACAAAAGTTGAACAGATTGGGGTATGCAAATGCAATACATGGCGCAGTTCGCGAACCGATGGCCAGGGAACCGGCTCCACCGCTCCTCCCAAGAGAGCCAAACGAGCAGCAATTTCTCGCACTACAAACTGATGTTCGCGTAAATCTTTTTCGCTGGTAAGAAGATACTTAGAGGCCCGCTCGGAAGCGATTTGCGATCCGGCTAAAGCGTCGGCAATTACTCTTGGTCCCGTTCTGGCCACCAGCCGCTCAGGACTAGCTCCTAAAAAAACGCTGCCTGCACGCCGAAAAGCAAATCGGATTTCTTTTCCGGCGCTTTTCTGCAGCCGATTCCATATGGCAGTCCAATTAACCGGTACGGGCGGCTGGAGAACAATTTTGCGCGCCAGAACCACCTTTTCCAATGCACCGCTGGCAAATGCTTCCTGTGCACGAGCAAGAAGTTGGGCCCACTCATTTTTTTCTGGAATTGACTTGATCAAATATTTGCATGCTGGCCAATCTGACTCTGGTTGAGCCTCATTAATACCATCTAGCTGGCAAGACTGGTCGCCCTGTAAGCATTCGAGCAAATCTACAGTCTGACGAGCTAGCTGAGTGCGCAGAGAGGATACACGCAACTCATCGCCCAGCGCATAAACAGTGCAAAGGTCTTCTCCAGTAAAACGCCATCGCGGCAACACAAACTCTGCTGGAGAAAAATCTGACCAATCTTTTGCTTTTAAAGCAGAGAAATCATCAGCAAAGGAAACTCCTCCCCATAGGCGCGGGGGAACCGGCTCTGCTTCCCATCCGCTGCAGACCAAACCATTCCATAGCGCATTAGCCTGTTTTTCCAACGAGCAAAATTTTCGCACTCCTCTTGCGGTCAGTCTGGCCACCGAGCCAATGGTGGCTTCGGGTAATTCACCAGGCACGCACCACAGGGTAGCACAAAGGGAGGAATCCCACTTCCTTAATGAGTTAGTCAAGATTCGATATAAAGCCTGGCGCCGAAAAGGATCAATGGGAAAGGTCAGTGAAAATAGCGAGCCTGAACCCTTCCCTGTTTCTTTTAGCACCTGATCTAATTGTATAGTGGATAGACGCACTTTCAAAAACTTGTTTCTAGACCAAGACTAAGTGTACTACTTCTCGACTGCTTGCCCGGCGCTGGTCTACTATCATAATTAACATTATAGGTGATCGCTACTCCCAGTGAGGAAATAAGCCTTGCGGTTAACTTAGTTTTTGAGTTGGCCTGGGTTCTGGTTTTGTCTACTACGATAGCGGTGTATTGCACATCCACTTCCTGAGTCAAAACCACATTTTTGTCAAGCGCATAACGCGCACTTGCTCTAAAACTAGGAGCAACAATAGGCTCATCCGGCAGGTTTTCGGGAACTCTATTGAAAGATGAATCATAGTACTGGAAACGCATTTCTCGTCCAAAACGAAAGGCCGTATCAGTGACAATGCGCGCTTTCACAAAATCTTTCTCAGTCTTATCGAGCCATATAATGCTGAGCCCCGTTTCTTCGTAAGGTCGGGCTTCAATACTTCTGATATGGTCGGCTTCTAGTCCTACCAAAATAAACCCTGAATATTTCATTGAAAAACGGTAATCTCCTCGTAGTGAGACTTTGGAATCCATGGCCACGATTTTAGTCTTGCCGCCTTGTTCGGAAGTTTGTCCGTAAGTACCCGCCGCGGTAAACTGGCTTATCCAGTTTCTAGTTTCCCGAGCAGCATTCATAGAGGTTTGCACAGTAATAGAATTGGCACTGCCAAAAAGTGCTATTAGGCTAATCCCTGCGCTTCCTGTCCAACTAGCCGGAGCCTTTACTAATTTTTCTTCCTCGACAGGTTCTGCTGAGTCCTGTTCGGAAAGGTCTTTTTGATGGGCAATACGTTGGGTAGCTTCGGCGGCCTTTTGGGCAGCCAACGCCGCCCTTTCCGCGGCTTGGACTGCGCGGATAAGAGGATCAACTAAAGAGTTTTCGTCGCCGCTGGCTTCCGGTACCGGCGCAGACAGTGGCGCCGATGCTTCTGTCTTTTCTGCGGGCAAAAGATCCGGCGAAGATGAAGAAGAAACGGGTTGGGCAGCAACTGCCAAGGAGAATGCCATGAAAACACAATGTACTAGCATAAACGAATCTCGAACGTTAAAAGCACTGGACGCTACCTCGCATTACCTCGCATTACCTCGCATTACCTAGCCTTACCATACTGCTCGGCGCTTCCTACGATTTTCACTACTACTATGAATGTTGAATTGCCGGCTATGTCTATCGAGGACTAATCAACCGAGGCCAATAAAATGAAGTACAAGAAGGTTCAACTATTGGTCACCGGGTTCGTCACACCCTTTGCGCCACGGTCCAGGTTTGACATGGAAAAATCCTGAGCGCAGACAAGGTGAGTTCAAGCCGCTCGAAAAGACCGTGACTTTCAATTCTGGCACTTGCGAAGTGGCCAGCACTAAATAGCGAAGTGCAATGCTTAATAAGACGGAATAAGCAACATAAATACTAGCAGTTTACGAAACTCTTCCTGATTTAAATCAATTCAAATTGCATTATATTTATCGCAAATTCAACTTTTGCAACATACAATTTTCGAGCCAATCATTCCAGCGATCGGGATTACTAAAAAACAAAGGGATGCTACACGAATGAGATCCTTGAGCCCGTTTTTCAGCCTGTCTTTTTATTTCCTCTTCAAACTCTTTCGCCAGTTCCTTTTTTTTATTTTCCACTTGTAGCTTCTCCACTAATTTCATAATTACCCTCGCGGTTTCTTTCAGATCCTAAGCCATTTTCGGTTTGAATTATTGCTTACTGCACGTTTTCATCTATCATCTATCATCTATACGACGAAAAACGATGCTTATAATGCTCTATTTCAACATGAGAATTCGGCTATATCATTTGCCATGTTGCCATATATTTACTGCTTGGTGTTCCGACAATATTAAGTGTAATCATAGCACTTGACAGTGTCTATGCTAGTTTTTCCGGCTTTCTTGATAAATTTTCCGAATATACGCGCGAATTTGCCGATATTATCTTACATGTTTCTAGCAATCAAATAAAAAAATTGTTTAATTTAAGACACGGTCCGAATCTATGCGAACTAAAAAACGTAGTAATTACGCTATTTTGCCTTGTACAAAACTAGCCGTGCCGTGATTGCGCCCCTCGTACACGCGAGTCGCAGTTTTATCAAGCACCTGTACTGCTGACCGTTTTGTCTCGGGCGAAAGGTGAGCATAGACCATGGTCATATCCATTGAGCAATGACCTAAAAGCTCATTTCAACCTCATCTCCCGCTGATTTAATCGCCCAAGGTCATTTAGTGCAATATGGTGGATTCAGCTTCGAGCGGCCCGACCTTGCTCATGTAAAAGCCGAGCCTGGAGCAGATTATAATGAATCACAATTGGAAGTGGTATGCAACCAAACAAAGATTGTTGGCGGTATTGTCGAGGCATGGAAAACCCGTGCGGGAGGCGTTAGTACGGTAGCGTTTGCGGTATCGGTGGCCCATTCGAAAAACATTGTATCAATGTCTCGTGCTGCGGAAATTAATGCCGAGCACCTGGACGGAAGCGTTCCGAAAACACAACGGGAAGCAATTCTTAAAAAACTCGATACTGGGAAAATTCGGGTATTGTCTAATGTGAACGTATTAACCGAGGGTTGAGATTGCCCTAGCGCTGCTTGCTGTATATTGGCCCGACCGACCAAAAGCCTTACTTTATATTTGCAAATGGTTGGTAGAGTATTACACCCACACCCCGAAAAAACCCGTGCTTTAATACATGACCACGCTGGTTGCATGCTTACCCTTGGATTGCCGGACAATCAACGCAAGTATTCGCTAGATGCAGAATCTAATGATTACCGGGAATCTGTGTCAGGAATGTCTGCTATCCAATGCCGAAAATGCTTTCGGCGGAAGGGTTTTCGTTTTGCGGTGCCGTTGCGTAATAAAACCGGCGCGGTAATGGACTTTCAAATTCGGTCAATACGTCCGCTGCCCGCAGATAAAGACGGAAATCCAAATTCGTTGAGAAACCGATTTGCTAAGGCCAATTTGGAGACATTCATTGGCTGCAACGCTCGAATAAGAGCGCTCGAATATGATGCTGCTCTTGCGAAACCCGATGCGCTGCACGATAGGCCCCAAACCGACATGCTTCTGCAAGCGCTCGCGCATCACGTCGATCTGTCTTTATGCGTCGATCTCGACTCGCGTACATTGGTGCAAAATTAGGATCACCGACCACTACCTCATATCCTAACTCTTCGAGGAATCGAGCAACCCAATTCACTCTCTTTGTGAATATCGATTTCTATGTATTCCATGGCTGGCCCCTCTTGCGTGGTCTCTAGACCCGCTCGCTTTTTTTCTTTTAGGGGGCTGGCAATCTTTTTCGGTTATTGCCAGCATGGCTACCACGCATAGTGGCGACCAGCCGCTTCATTCCCTCTATCTCCGTGAAGACTTCGTTTATATATCGAGCCATGCAACAACGCATGGACCAATTGTGTTCAAATTGTTGACAGAACCAATTGCCTTATATCTAGGGCCGTCGGTAGACCATAGTCTCATATTGCTCATATCGCTCTTCCCTACCGCCGTTTCCTATGAAACAGCTCCAACGATTGTTATATCGACAAAGTTTTCCCGGGTGTGTGTTCCACGCGCCAGCTCCAAAGTGCTTCGCGCGACAGACGTAACAGACGCCCGAATCGACGACCGTTCCGGATGGTACTGCCTTAGCGGAAGGCTGGTTTGCAGATGTGCTAGCCTCCCAGTCAACATCATCATCATCGCCGACCAAAACCTTGTAAGTATCGTAGCGTTCCTCCCTGCCTCCGTTCCCGATAAAGCAGCTCCAGCGATTGTTGGATCGACAGAGTTTCCCCGAATGTGTGTTCCACGCGCCAGCTCCAAAATGCCGGGCCGAGCAGGCATAGCAAGTACCAGAATCGATAACATTTCCGGAAGGAATAGCCCTGGCCGGTGGCTGCGGACGGTTGCTGCCCCAATCGAGCCAGTCGGTGGAGATCATAGTCTCATATTGCTCATACCTCTCTTCCCTACCGCCGTTTCCTATGAAACAGCTCCAGCGATTGTTATATCGACAAAGTTTTCCCGAGTGCGTGTTCCACGCGCCAGCTCCAAAGTGCTTCGCGCGACAGACGTAGCAGGGGCCTGAATCGACGATCGATCCTGCTGACACCGCCTTGGCGGAAGGCTGGTTTGTAGATGCGCTAGCCTCCCAACCAACATGCGCGTCGCCGACAAGAACCTTGTAAGTCTCGTAGCGTTCCTCCCTACCTCCGTTTCCGATGAAGCAACTCCAGCGATTATTATATAGACAAAGCTTTCCAGCGTGTGTGTTCCACGCGCCAGCTCCAAAATGCTGGGCCGAGCAGGCATAGCAAGTACCAGAATCGATAACGTTTCCGGAAGGAATAGCCCTGGCCGGTGGCTGCGGACGGTTACTGCTCCAATCGACCCAGTTGAAGGAAATTTGATTTATTGATCGAATATCAAGAGTACTCAATCCATCTCTCTGCCCTATAGATACGTTCTTAAGAGGTGTTATGGTCGGTTTTCCATTGCGAGAAAAAGCATATTTTCCATAATGCATTATCGATCCATAATCATACTGATTTATATCTTCGCCATTATCTATACACTGAGTGAAATTACGTTCTGCTCCATCTGCTATGTTCTCCCAGTTAATACGTACATAATTATCTCGGTCCTCTCTATTATGCTCATGCCATAATCCAAAAGCATGACCTAGCTCATGAACTGCTGCTCCAAATTCGCATTGTGCTACTAGATTCAAATTCTGCTGCCCACCATTCCGACCAACATATGACCAGCATCCATTTTCGTCGTCTATAATATTCACAAAATCCGGAAACTGATCTGCATTGTTGTCATTCCTAAGTACAAAATCGATATGCGTATTTTGCTCCCAATGCATGACTGCTTGATTAACTAAATCTTTTACCGATTTTGAAACATTTGCTCCAAATTGATATGGTACAATATTATTTGGCCATCGATATCTATCACCCACAATTATTATAGACTGTTGGCCATCTGCACTTATCAGTAGGTTTCTCCAAGACTCTGTTTTGTCTGTAGTACCGAGAACAATATCACCTTCAAAGAAGGCTCGACCAGATTTTATATCGTAAATCACACGCTTGTTACTAAAAGTGAGCCCGCTAATATATGTATAATCTATCCCTTCTGAGGGTAAAGAATTATTCTCCATTAAAGCACTGTCGACAGCTAACACCCGATCACCTAAAACAAAAAAAACATGATTGCTATTAATTTCGTCATTACAACATATCTCCCGTTAATAAAAAAGAATTATTCAGCTACACAATTTTGCATTGGCGAACACGTTCGCACAGCATACTCAATCAGCATTAAAAGGGAACCCCCCCGAAAATGATAGTCCGTATACAATTATTCCAAGCAGCATGCAAGACGAAGTTGCAAAATTTTTTTTAAATACAATCGATTAGTTCTTTTTTTAACATTCGTAACTGGAGAGCACCGAGTTCTTTTTCAAGTAAAATACTCGCCCAACGACCTCGTGGTCCTACACCCAAGCATCTATCATAGATTCGAAGCACTCCATTTGCTGTATTCGCGCGTTCCCCTCAAGCAAGAGGATCTCACGAAAAATAACCCTGATGCCTGGGCACACCTCCGCCTTACTGCATACTTCGCAGGGTAAATGTTCCTCGCATCGGTTCCGCTGGCTAGGCGGGGCGCTCATCGGCTGCGAGCCGGACGCGGCATTTAGCACCAGATCCTGGCGACTGGTTACTAAACGATTCTAGAATGGCTTATAACGAATCGCCCAGCCCTCCCGGCGGCTTAATGTACGTAATGCATCTGAAATATATTAAATAGACTGAGCACCAAATGTGACAATCATTGCCCAAAAAAACACTCACTCCGGTGATAATCCGGCTGCGTTGAACGAATTTCAAATGATAGAGTACATGTTCGTCTCTGACGCATAGGCGCTTAGCAAAAATTTAGGTTTTACAAACCACGTGCTGACAAGGGAAATTCAGAGCGCTAGAAATGGCGCATGAAAAAAACACGAGCACAATGGATAGAGCTTGTTCGGCTTTGGAAAGAAAGCGGATTATCTGCCCGAGAGTTTTTCTTCCTGCACTTTCCTCCAGCCAAGCTTCGATTCAAATTGATTCCACAGCTTTGGGAGAGCTTCTCTCTGGGGTCGATTACGAAATAAAAGAAAAAAATCGCCTCCATTAATTATTGACGCAATCAATAAATTAAAATATAAGTATCCGCAATGGATACGAATTACGCAACCGAACTGGAAATCTCGCCGGAAATAACCGTCAAGGAATTAGTTGCCGAGCATAAACGACTCGCCGGCGAGTATGAACAATTAAAAAATGAGCGCGATAGATTCAAAAAATTGTATATGCAACTGCTTGAAAAATACGCAAAACTTTAGCGTGGATTATTAAGTCAACAACGCAGGGAAAGATATTCCACTCATCCAAACCAAATTGCCCTTCCTTTAATTGGAATTATGTAAGGTTGGCAACGCAACCCTATTGATTGCTCAAATCCATTGAGATTAATAAGCCCTAAATACAGACCAAAAGAAGGATCTTCTATAGAAATACTGCTAGAGTCTTTGTTTACATAAATTGCATCATCAAGGCGCCGTTCTTCAATAACTTCAGGTAATGTATTTTACATTAAACGAGCAGGATCACCCTTACTTGCAGCGGATCTTCCCCCACTTTCTTGAGGTAAAACAACCAAAATTCTCTTTAAAAGCAGTTGCTTAGAGCGAAATCCTATTTTGAAAATGTAGCTACAACACATTTTTAAAAAATATTTTGATTTATAATTTCATGATGGCATTATGTAGCCACTATGTACATCGACTCCGCCACAATCAAGAGGGGCAACAAGACATACCATAGGCGTCTTTTACGCACATCATTCCGCGAGAACGGCAAAG
>JBNKEI010000182.1:0-9382 GCA_050288705.1 Myxococcales bacterium | reverse complement strand
CCCGCCTTCGCGGGAATGACGGAGCGGCGATGTCGGATATAGGGACATGCCCTAGTTTATATGGGAACTTATAAAAGTGTTTACACCAGCACATTTTCTAAAAACTGCTCGTCGGCAAATGCGCAAAATTCGGCATCGCGGAGCCAAGACAGACACCGAAAAACGGCTTTTAGCCTCTGCTGACCAGCAGCGCCTACAGAATTTGGGGTGGCGGTTCGATGGATTTTCCGATTGGTCGATTACTCAGCTTCTGGAGTCACTGGCCAAAATGGGCATCGTTACCAATGAAGATCTATTTCGCGAGGAAGCTCAGAAAAACAGATCTCCAACTAAGCTGGCCGAGTACTGGGCAACATACTCGCAAGCAGAAGGCAAATGGAAGGATTTCCCTAACCTGGCCGCCAGAGAACTATGGCAGCGTTTATTGCCTGACCAAAAAGTTCCCGAAACGGTGGCTGACGAAATCGATGCTTTACTTGAGGCTGCCGAAGTATCTTCCTCTCGCGCTGAGCATTGGCTGCAAGCAGCTCGTCGTTTAGTGGAGCAATGCACAAGTCAGGGAAAAGGTGATTCAGAATTCTTTGAATCGGTTCAACGCGAGTCGGGATGTGACCTTAGAGGCTGGATGGCTGAGGTGCCAGATGCGCTTCTGGGCTCGCCGTGGGAAAACGAAGCGGCGGAACTATGTCTAGCTTTCTCCTGGTTGGCCGAAGAAAAGGCGATGCTAGCCTTACGTGCCGAAATCCTTGCTAAACTAGGCCGCCAGCAGGAATCAATTTCCTTAATAGAGCAACTATTAGCAGAGTATCCTTCTGATCTTTTGGTGCTTTATAAGGGGAGCATGATTTTTCAGATTCTCGGAGAAAATGATCGAGCTCACCATTACTTAGAAGAATATGAAAAAGCCATCCAGGCTCCTGAGGCTGCATCCAATATGGCAGCAGCAGCCAAAACGGGAGTAATTCTTCCTCGCTTTTTCAACCAGCCTCCTGGCCAATCTAAGCCTGCGCACAAGGCGGGTGAACGCGCAAATTCTTCTAATCATCTTAATCCTAACGACCGTTGCTCATGCGGCAGTGGAAAAAAGTATAAGCGGTGCTGCGGTGGGTAGCAGCTGATTGGCCTGCGCAGCAAGTTTCGCGGGGGGCTTGCCTTGGTTGACTGTACTAGATAGGCGAGCAATTTAAAGGAACAGGAATAAGAGGAGCACAACGTCGTGTTGACAGGTTTTAGGATTTGTTACCATCCGAGACGTTCCATAGCCGCCCTATCCAATCACCCAGTGCAGCAAGTCGGCTGGGGAGCACAACTAGTGTCAAAATGATCAAGATCATCACAATTTCGTCAGCAGTGATATCTATACTAGGCACTTTCACCTCAAACTTAGGGTTAGGCGGCGTTTGCTAGCAGCTTTAGCGGCAGAAAAATCGCGCAAAATTTATTTTCCACTGGCTCTGGTAAATCAAGATCAAGCAAGGAGATAGGAGAAATGGCTAATTATCCTACTGCGAAGAACGTACGTAAATCGGAAAAATTACCTGTACCCCCGGTTTCTTCGGAGCCGATAGGAGTACAAAAGCCTGAAAAACGTTGTAAGCCTATCAATTACTTCACTTATGCGCTGCGATGCCCTTTGTGTAATACTGAATTCACTAGTGAAGTCCCTGATGTTCCTTTCCCCCAAGAGCGAGATACAGACCTTCGTCCGCGGTACGGGGCTATCGATCCCTTGCCCACTTTAATCAATTCTTGCCCATCCTGTAAGTACACTGCTTACCGTCAAGGATTTGGCCGTCACCGGGATGCCGCGGAATATAAGGACGAAGAAAGCATTGCGGTGGCTTTGCAGTTAGGGGATCGTTCTTGCGCTTGGTTTGCGTTGCCTGAAGAAGAGGAACTAAAAGATTTGCGCAGATGGGTGGGGCAAGGAGGACTAATCCAGAAAACCCATCTATTGGGCGAACCATTTGTGGGCGAACCATTTGGAGCAGAGCGTTACTTTTTAGGTGCATGGTGCTACGACTTTTTGCACGAAGACGAGCCGCTAGGCGTGGCCGACTATTTGCTCAGGGCATCATGGTGCGCACGCCTTATAACTGATCGGGAGTTAGAAAAACACTGCCAGTGCGAGACAATAAATCGTTTGCAGTATGCCATCGATAATGAACTGCTTTTGGATGCAGAGTACCCCCGGACTCTTTATCTAATTGGTGAATTGTTTCGCAGAGTAGGAGAATACACCCAAGCAGTGAATCAGTTTACCTATATGGAATCTATTCTCGACACGGACGAAAAAGAAAGTGCTTTTTTTCTTTCTTTAGCCAGACGGCAAACCTTGCTTGCTATGGTGAAAAGCAACGTCAATGGCGTATTTGTGCCCGCAGAATTCCAAAAAATGGAAAAGGAATGCTAATGGTGGCCTATCCATTGTTTATCTGCTGGTAGGGCTAGGGAAACTAGTAGGCTAGGAAAAACTCGGGAGTTTAAACAACAGGTTATCCAGTCGAAGGTAGTACAAACTCGTTACTCTGACAGGTTTCGCGATGTCGGCGAATCTCTTTTAGCTCATCTACAGAGATGGAAAGAAAAGCGTCGACCACCTCTCGATCAAATTGAGTTCCCTCACAGCGTTTGATTTCCGCCCTAGCTGCTTCGAAAGTTTGGCTCTTGCGGTATGGGCGATCGCTGGTAATGGCATCAAGGGTATCGGCTACCATAAAAATACGAGCGCCAATGGGTATGCCATTTCCCGAAAGCTTACGTGGGTAACCTGTTCCGTCGTAGCGTTCTTGATGCGAGAGCACAATCTCGGCGGGCACTGTCAAAAAAGGAATACCTTTTAGAATATTGAAGCCAATCTCAGGGTGTTTCTTCATTTCTTCCCATTCGCAGGGAGATAGAGGCCCGGGTTTAAGGAGAATTGAGTCAGGAACACCAATTTTACCTACATCATGCATCAATGCGCCTCGACCTATATCTGCTAGTTCTGGACCCTGAATTCCCAATTTCATGGCTACGGCAATTGAGTAACGTACTACTCGTTGAGAGTGGTCACTGGTCTCGTGCTCGCGAGCGTCAAGGGCGGCAACCAATGCCAAAAGGGTATTGTTATAAGCCTCTTCTACGTCAGTCAAAGCTCGCTGTAGTTCAGCAGTTTTTTCTCGGACCCGCTTCTCCAGCTTCGATTGGTAGCGGCGATGGGCTAGTTCCACTCGCCTTTTACCCCGAGCTCGTTCGATCGAGCGAACTAGGTCAATAACTCGGGGAGGTTTTAGCAAATAATCGACAGCTCCTCGCCGTAAACATTCTACCGCTTGCTCGGTATCTCCAAATCCAGTCAACAAAATTACCGTGGTTTCTTCGTAATCTCTGCGGATGCGATCTAATAGCCATAAACCATCATGCCCGGGCATTTTCATGTCGCAAATGACTAACGGATAACCCTCGGGCAACATAGCCAAAGCTTCGTCAGCGCTACGCGCACAAGAGCATTGATAGCCTTCTTCGCTCAAAAGCACACGTATAACATCGCGCACGGCTTCGTCGTCATCGACTATAAGGATGTTAGTAGACTCTGCTTCGTTCCCCGCCACGTGTCCTCCTGGTAATCCCAAGAGAGGGTGTTCCCCATGGGCTTCCAAATTAATGATAATGCACGCTTAACTAAAAAAACTTGTAGTCTATTGCGGTGTTTCGCTGAAATCCTCAATGCTTTTTGCGGGATCGAGATAATCGGCGAGTTTGGAGCGTAGATAAGCAGTGACCATGGCGCGCATCAGGAAGCCGGGATCAGTTCCTTCGGCGCGAACTTTGTCTTCACAAATGGTTAGTTTAGCGTCAAAAGCAACCCCTTTTACTTTTCCACTAAATGACGCGCAATCGCCTTCCCAAGAAACTGCCACGCCATGCTTGGAATTCCAGTGGCTGCTTAGACGCTCGATGCGATGCCGAGCTTCTTGTTTTCCTAGTGAGTGGGGGTGTTCAAACTTCATTATATTCTCCTGTTTTGGTCTGCATTTTTTCTTAACTCACCAGCTTAACTTCTTTAGGAAAGCGAAGGAGTGTAGAATAATGTAACAAAGGTGAAAAGTTCACGATAGTTTCTAATTCTAGAACAAAGAACCTTGAAAGCCTTTTGGAAGGTGCCGTTGAAAATATTGAAAGGCTTGTAAAGTAGCCACCCTCCCTCTGGGAGTGCGTTGAAGGAGTCCTTGCTGAATTAGAAAAGGTTCGTAGACATCTTCAATGGTATCTCTTTCTTCTCCGATAGAGACAGCAACTGTTTCTACTCCAACCGGACCGCCGCCAAATTTCTCAATAATGGTAAGCACTATTCGGCGATCCATGGGATCGAGTCCCTGCGAATCAACTTCTAATCTGGTGAGGGAATGGTCGGCAAGTTCGCGAGTAATGCGACCGTTTCCTTCAACTTGCGCGAAGTCGCGCACTCTGCGCAGAAGTCGGTTCGCAATGCGCGGCGTACCACGGGAACGCTTAGCTATTTCCACGCAACCTTGCGGTTCAATCTCTACATCTAAAATCTTCGCTGAACGTTGAATTATCAGGCACAGATCATTGACTTGGTAAAAATCGAGTCGTTCCTGAATTGGAAACCGATCGCGTAAAGGGGAAGTGAGAAGTCCGGTTCGGGTGGTGGCCCCAACTAGAGTGAATGGAGGCACGTCAATGCGAACGGTTCGCGCGTGTGGACCGGCATCAAGGGGAATATCAATACGTAAATCTTCCATGGCAGGGTAAAGGTACTCTTCAGCAGAAGCGTTGAGGCGATGGATTTCATCCACGAAAAGCACGTCACCGGGAGATAAATTGGTCAAGAAGCCAGCCAAATCGCCCTTTTTATCAATCGCTGGTCCGGAAGTAACGTGAATGCCTACTCCTAATTCACGAGCAATGATGGTGGCTAGGGAAGTTTTTCCCAAACCGGGGGGGCCAGAAAATAAGCAGTGATCAAGCGCTTCATTACGTTTTCGCGCTGCCGTAACGTAAACTCGGAGTTTATCAAGAATATTTTTTTGCCCTACATAGTCGTCAAAGCTTTTGGGACGCAACGAGATTTCCACTCGCTGCTCTTCTTCTAGAAGATTGGGTAGAAGATCCGATCGTAAGTCTGAACGAGTATCGGGAACTGGTGAGCTTTTTTTTTTGGCCATGGGAAAGTATTATCCTCGCGCCGCGCGCAGTGCTTCGCGAATCAGCACGTCCATTCCTGCCTGAGAGCCAACGGTTTTTTCTGCTTGCTCGGCAGCTTTTTGTGCCTGAACTGGTTTGTATCCTAAATTAACTAAAGCAGTCACTAAGTCATTTTTTTGTGCCAGAGGAATCTTTTCCGCGGGAATAGAGGCTTCGCCAGCTAGTGAAGAAACTTTGTCTTTGAGCTCAACTACTATGCGCTCTGCAGTTTTCTTGCCTACTCCATGTATTTTGGTTATTCGCGCGATATCGGCTGATGCAATAGCGTTCGCTAAATCAGTAGGCTCCATTCCGGAAAGAACCATCATCGCCAATTTGGGACCTACGTGCGAAACCGAAGTTAGTAGCAGGAACAACTTCTCTTCTTGATAAGAAGTAAAGCCGTACAGATCCAAAGCGTCTTCGCGAACTATCGTACGGATGCGCAGCTTGAGTTTTTCTCCCACCAAAGGGAGACGAGCCATGGAGCGCATGGAGATAAACACCCGGTAGCCAACCCCACCAACGTCCAGAATAGCTTCTTCTGCCTCTTTTGATTCTACAATGCCGGAAAGAGATGCGATCACCTAGTGCCTCGATACTACTTTGTCCATGCTTTTCCTATTCTAACTGGAAGCAGCAAAGTAGGAAAAAACTGCGAACATAAAGGTTAAAAACAAGAACCGAAGGAAATGGGCGAAACATACTCTTGGGGGAGAACCGGAAGCGACACAAATTTGAAGAAGGAAGTGAGATATTGGGAGGTCGCATATGATTCCCCAGACGATTGTGCGGTACCTGTTGGAAAACCGAATCCCATTTAGGCGTCATTGGCATACTCGCGCGGTCAGTGCCCAAGAGCTAGCTGCGACGCTGCACGTAAGTGGTTACCGAGTGGCTAAATCGGTGATTGTTGAGGCCGACAAGGCTAGGTACATAGTAGTTTTGCCAGCAACTGAAATGCTTGATGAGGCTAGTTTCGCTCAGGCAGTAGGGGCTCGAGAGGCTGGTTTAGTAGACGAAAGCGAGTTTCCGCTTCTTTTTCCTGAATGTGAAGTAGGAGCAGAGCCTCCGTTTGGAGGGCTCTATGGACTTCCGGTGGTAATGGATAAATCCTTGGCTGACGAAAGACCCTTGGTTTTTCGCGCTGGCTCTCACGAAGAAACCTTGGAAATTGATGCTGATGACTACTTTGCCTTAGAAAGCCCCATCATTGCATCGATCGGCATAATGACGCAAGGAGCGTATCCGTCAGAACCAGCCCCGCAATACGTGTAGGCAAGTGGTTATGCCCGGGCAGGCTACTTCCCAGGCAAAACGTGCATGCTTAGGTTTTCTTTACCTGTTTAGAGAACTGACCGAGAAACGTAATGTCAAGGAGGGACGAGGCGATAAGCCTTGTCGTGAGCTAGCCAATGCCAGAACAGCCAGGACAAGAAAGGGAATTAAACCCGGTATCTATCCAGCGAAGCATCGAGCAAGCCCGGGAAGAAATCGCCAGCTCTGTGTTGGCGCTTCGAGAGCGGGTTAACCAAGTGGTGGACTGGCGGAGCTGGGTGCAAGGCAGACCTAGACTAACCGGAGGTTTGGCGCTTTCGCTTGGGGTTATCCTGGGCATACTTTTCAGTAGAAAACGGAGAACGCGCTCGGCGCGAGAAAGAAAAGCGCGGAGTGCGTTTTCGTATTGGCTCAAATCATGATGGTAGCTAGGGGGGATGTGTAATGAGCGTTCAGGAGCATATGGAAGAGTGCATGTCGTCGATGGAGCGTCGTTGGAAGCCACAAATTAAGGAGATGCGAGCCAGAATAGAGCGGACTAATCAAAAAGCTATTGATCGCATGAGAGAGAAGCCAGGAATATCCCTGCTCTTAGCGATAGGTCTGGGTTTTCTGGTGGGAAGAATGGTTTCTAAACATTGATGGAGGAGCAGCCATGCATGGTAGTTCGCAGCATTTTCAAGAAACCATTCGTCACTCTGATGCTATTCGCGATGAAACCATCGCTAGGTGGGAAGAACTAAAAGGCGCGGCACAGCATCTTAGCGAGCGAATTGATTGGCAGGGAAGGATGAATCGCTGTCCAGTGGCTACCATGGCTACCGCCATGGTTCTTGGGTATGTTTTGGGCGGCGGATTGTTTACGCGCTTTACGGGCAAGATTATAAAAATTGGTTCTCGATTGATATTTATGCCCATGATGCGCAACAAAGCAAAGAGCTGGATGTATTCTTTGGTGGAAGAGGAAGAGTCCGATCAAGCAGAAGGCAATGTCACTACGTAAGAACAGGAGGGAAAATGAAACTGTCAGACCTTAGAGATTTGAGTAAGGAAGATTTGTTGGATTATCTTGGATTAGAAAGTAGAAAAAACGCCAGTGATTTGATGTCAGTAGGGTTAGGGGCATTTTCCGCAGGAATTCTTCTAGGCATTGGGCTAGGCATAATTTTCGCCCCGAAAGCGGGGGTAGAAATGAGAGCAGACTTGGCTCACAAGTTTGCTTCCAAGAAGAAAAAATTGGAAGAGGCGCCATCTGTGCAGGTTTCTCATTAGAAATCATCAGACGCTAACACATCACACCCTCTTTTTGTGATAAGGGGGTGGGAAAAGTGCCGAAGGATAGCCATGGACGTGCGCTGTGAGCTCTGCTGGGCTGGATACGAGGTAGATGATTCGCAGGTTGTCGAGGGCGGGGTTAGGGTACGATGTTCAGCCTGTGGCAATGTTTTTTGGGTGGAACGAAGTCATCATTGGAGAATACGTTTTTCCAATGGTCAGCTTGCTGAGCAGATAGTAACTCTAGAGGGATTATCCACTCTCCAACGCTGGATAGTAGAAGGACGGGTAGGGCCCGAAGATAAGCTGTCAATTAATGGCACCCCGTGGGTTGTCTTAGGGGAGTTAAATGGATTGACAGTTTTTTTTAGTATACCTAAGCCGCAGAACGAAAACAAGGCGCGATCGCCAGAGGTGTTTAACGAAGCGTTTGACGAGGCTAACGATGGTTGGCAGCTTCCTTTGCACCGGGAACATATTGCTAGCTCCATAGAATTAGATAGATCCGAGCTGGCGGCTATTCGTTCTTCACGCTCCAAAGCTTGGTTAATTGTTGCGTTGGTAACTACTGCGGTCGCCATTTGGGGAACCTGGCACACCAAGATTTACCAGTGGGTAAGCATACCGGTATCCAGTATTGCTTCTTATCTGGCGATAGACAATTCTCCAAAGCAAGAACACCAACTCTCGAGAGGTAATTGTGCTAACCGTAGTTCTTCATGCGAGCCCGATAGCAGTGGTAAGCCCGATACTAGCGCCAATTCGCAAGTGGAGGTTGTAGCGGATTCTAGAATACAAGCCGAGCAAAACCATCTGCCCTCTGTAAATGCAGATAATGACTCGGGTGAAGCAAACAAAGATGATGCCCTAGAAAACGTACCTACCATCGCCAATGATCCGAGCGAACTATCATCTGCTAAAGCCGAGTCGCCAAGAAAACTGCTAGTGATTCCCGCTAAGGCCACCAAAGTAGCTGAACAACAACCGCCGCCAAGCTTTGACTGGTATCTTCAGCAAGGCCGGTTCAAGCGTAAGCTTGGCCAAGTTTCCCAAGCATTAAAATACTATCAAAAAGCAGAACAATTGCGGCCCGAGAGCATAGAACCAGTGGCCGGCAAAGCTTTTTGTTTGGTGGATATGGGAAGAATTGAAGAAGCACTAACCCTTTTTGAAGGGGTTCTTAAAAGCAATCCGCGTTACAGCGATGCTTTGATCGGGATGGCAGACATCTATAAAGTCAAAGGTGATATACGCCAAGCAATAGAATACTACCGCCAGTATTTGCGGATAGCTCCTGATGGGCCAGAATCAGACTTCGCTTTGAATAATTTGGAAAGATTAAGTGCTAAGTAACGCATAGATCTTGCTGAAAGAGATAGGAAATCATAAATGGACGCCGACTGCTGGCGTCCATTTCTAAGTGGCGTCCAAAAAACTATTTCTTGCCTATTTTGCCGACCGTACCAAAGAGAGCGGTTTCGCCAAGCTCTTCTTCAATGCGTAGAAGACGATTGTATTTGGCGATGCGGTCAGAGCGAGAAGCGGAGCCAGTTTTGATTTCGCCAGCATTGGTAGCTACCGCGAGGTCGGCGATGAAAGAGTCTTCAGTTTCACCGGAGCGGTGAGAAATGATGCAGCG
>JBNKEI010000181.1:0-38922 GCA_050288705.1 Myxococcales bacterium | reverse complement strand
AGTGTGGAGTCCAGAGTACATTACCCGTGGAAAAGACCAATCGAAATCCCTAGGAATGAAAAGCCCGTTTGTAGTGAGTCCAGAGGCCGGTATCTGGATGATGTGTGCCAACCATGACAGCGATGGTGGCAACATTTCTTGCTGGAGCACCAGCGATCTTGATGCAGCGCCAAGCTCTTGGTCTCGTATTCCCAATTCTGCGTATGCCATGCCGCCGCATGGTTTGCATGCGAATGCAGTACGAGTTACTTCTGGGGAGCTTAACGCGCTTATCAATCGTTATGGGACTTCGTCGAAGGTAAAAATAAAGTCGACCTATGTTGATGCTATTACCAGGCCTTTTTACTTAGCCCACTCTTGGAAACATGGGGTTATCGCTTTTAACGGTGCAGGTGGTGTACTAGTGGACGACTTTGAATTTCAATTGCTACCAGGTTTGAGGAATACAGCGGGCGACCTCTCCCTTGTGACATTTGCGGCACTTACTGAAGGTTCCAAAGATTCGAAGTTTGGTGTATCAGCTACACGCTGGCCAACACCCGCAGCGGAAGGAGGAGCAGAACAAGGAATGTACCTGTCGTTAATCCCCTTAGAACAAAAAAAATATATGCTCTGGCTTGAAGATGTTGCAGTGCCCCCATTCCCGTTGCCGGAGAGCGACGTTACATTTAAAATCGAATCGGCGCTGAATAATAATCCCTCCATGGTTTCTCTAAAATGGTGCGGAAATAGTTTGGATGGAACGTGTAATGATATTAGTGACCCCAGTTACGTTTGCTATAGCTATTTTCAGGCTTTCGTGCGGCCGTTAAGCGAATCAGCCTCTTTCTGTGGAATTATTCCCAATAATCCTCAAAATCCCAGTGATTTATCCCACGCTGATCCAAAAGATGCCATGTCTTTTACGCTCATCAGTGAACCATAAATCGTAACTATTCAGCACTATATTTGTGTTATGTTGAGGTAATCAAGTTGGCCAGTACGGTAACTCGCTCTGACCAATCATTTTCTTTGGCAAATTTCATACGGCAAGCTTTGCGCTCTGGCGAATTTTCCGAAAGTGCCGAAGTAATAGCGTTTAAAAAAGAAGCATGATCTTTAGCTACGTATAGTAAGTCTTTTAATCGTTCTAAATCTCCAACCGGAGTAGACACTACTGGCAAACCAAAGCAAAAGTATTCATAGATTTTTATAGGATCGCTCGCTAAAGCTACATCGCCAGGCAAAAAAGGAATTAGAGCTACATCAAATTGCGCCATAGCTGCAGGGGCGCGAGAATATGGCAAATAGCCTGAGATTTTTACATTAGGAAAGCGAAAAAGAGTGGAAATATCTATTCCTCGGCGAACTGGCCCTATGAGCTCAATTTCACATTGCGGAAAAGCGGCAGCAATTTTTTGAAGCAGAGTAATATCGACCCACTCATAAATAGCTCCCAGATAGCCGATACGTTTTTTTTGACGTTGCTGAGGTGGTCCGGCGCGGCTGCAAAAATCTGCATACGACACCCCATTGCCGTGCACAATTACGTTTTTTGCTCCTTTTTTTTCTAAAGAGCGGGCCAGTACCGAACTAACTGCTAAAGTACTTCGTGCTTGTTTAATAAGTAATGATTCCCAATATTCGAATTGTTTTATACGTGCGTGGTCAGCATGAACCGCTAAGTCGTCATTGCAATCGTAAATAATGGAGCTAATAGGAAGATTTTGTAAAATCGGCATCCAACGAGGAGTGGAAACAATGGCCAGCGGATTGGAGTTTTTTAGTCGGAAGCGTAACCAAGTTTTTTGCATTTGATCGTGTAAGGCGCGACTAAACCAAATACGATCAGTAATTTTTTGCACAGTGGGAATGCTGGAAATAACAGTGACTGCAGAAGAATTACCCGCATGTTTGGTAGTTTTTGCCCAAGCGATCAATTTCCTCCAGGAGGGAGGCTCTACAAAAGTAACGCTAGCTCCTAATTGTGCTAATCCTCGTGCCAATTGCCATGTTCGTCCTAATAACGAAAAATCCCATGGTACTCCCGAAAAAAACCAAATTTTTTTCCCTGCCAGGCTTAAAGGTTTAGCCAAATTCGGGTTGTCTAGAAAGCCCCTATGCTGCATGTTGATGGTTTCTTTCATCGAGTACCTTACGATATACTTCCAGGGTTTGGGCGCCGGCTTTTTCCCAGGTGAATTCTTGGAGAACACGCTGTTGCAAATGCTTGGGTTTGGGAGAAGAAAGGGCTTGCTGTAGTGCATTTCGTATGGAAGCACTGTTGCCGGGATCTAGGTAATACGCTTCTTCTAAAAAGTATTCGCGGGTAGAACCCCGGTCAGTAGTAACCACTCTGGTTCCCGCCGCGGCGGCCTCTAAACTGACTAGTCCGGGAGTTTCGTACCAAGCAGGGGCAATGTGCGCTTGAGCTGCTTGGTAATAGGCAAAGAGCTGTTCGCGCGGTATCGCTGGCAGAAAAGTGGTATTTCGACCAGCCGCTTTCTTTACGCGGGAAAAATAATTCCTATGCATTGGCCCAATGTCTCCGACAAGAATCAAAGGTAATTCAAAGTCTCGCAAAGCCTCTACTAAGGCAAGTTGATTTTTGCGCGGTTCAATACGACCAGCGCAAAGCACGAAGTTTTTGGGAAGCGAACCCGGCGGGCTAATATGTTTCGGTGGGGGATCGGCGGCATTGACTATGGGTTGAATGCGTGTGGCTCCAAAAGCTCGCAGAATATCCCCTTCAGCCTCAGAATTTGGTAGTAAATAACACGCGTTTTTTACCATAAAACGAATTCGTTGTTCCAAAGAAAGAAAAAAACCGGGGAGCATTGCCCATCGCCAATCGCCGCGCGCTAAAATAGCGCGAATACCATTTTTAGCAATATCAGCGGGCCCAGTGGAGAGTGAAGAATGCAATAGGCGTAACGCTCCTACGTATCCTTGACGTTCAAATTCTGAAGTGGGCCAATAAATTGAAGACAATACAAAAGGCAATTGATTGAAAGTTAAGGATTGCGCCTGAACGTAGGTATCCAAACGGGCAATATGAAAAAGGTGGGCTAAATCGTAGCTTCCACTATTGGGAGAATGCGGCTCCGACCATAAAGTAATATTTATACCGTATTCCTCAAGAACTTCTTTGGTGCGAAGTATTTGGGTGGCATCTCCTCCGGATAAAACCGAAAGATCGCGACGAACGCAGAAAAGAATTTTCAGCCGCGGTCCTCGTGGGCCAGGAATGTGGTTTGGCAACGAATTTATTACTTTGGGGGCATGGCTGAGAAAAATGGCTTGTCTATAGGCCTCAAAAATTGATTGAGCAGTTTTTTCCCAGCGAAAATGAGCCGCTCGTTGCAATCCTGCTCTGCGCAATTGTTTCACCCACTCGGGTTTTTGATCTAGGCGTAAAATGGTGTCGGCCAAGCCTCGATTATCTCCTGGTTCCACAAATGCAGCCGCATCTTGGAGAACTTCCGGAAGAGCAGTGGCGCGGGTAGCAATTACTGGTACGCCACAGGCCATTGCTTCCAAGGGTGGAAGACCGAATCCTTCGTATAGAGAAGGGAACACAAAAACCTGGGAGCAAGCATATAGAAGAGGAAGCTCATGGTCGTTAGCTGAATCTAGTACGAGAATACGATTTGCTGCTAGCCCCAGTTTTTTTACTAATTTTGAAGCTTGGTTGCCAGCACAAAGAACTAATGAATAATTGGACGGAAGCAGTTGGAAAGCATTCAAAAGCTGAATTATATTCTTATGATACTTAGTGTTTCCCACATATAAGATAAATTGCTCAGGAAGCTTTCGGCTACGACGGAACGATTCGATCTCTTGAGGAGAAAACGGGCGAAAAGAAGAGTTGACTCCATTATAAACAACTTTAATTTTCCCAGGGGAAAGATTAAGTCGTTTTTCAATTTCATTTTTAGCAAAATTGGAAACCGTTAATAATAACCTAGCTCGCGATGCCCCTGGATAAACTACCTGCCGGTAGTATAATCCATGTAAATGGCCATAATGTTTTGGAAAAGCCAAGTGATTGGCGTCGTGAATAGTCAGGGCTAGCGGACCTCGATATGCTACAGGAACTGAAAATGAAGGGGAGTGATATAGATCGGGTTTTAGTTTACGTAAAAGCAAAGGAAGCTCAATTTGCTCTGAAGGAGAAAGAAATCTGCTTTTGGTGGGAATGAAGCGAATATTGGCTGGGGGAGATTCGATTAATG
This sequence comes from Myxococcales bacterium, assembly GCA_050288705.1. Lineage (GTDB taxonomy): Bacteria > Myxococcota > Myxococcia > Myxococcales > UBA5297 > JBNKEI01. The sequence continues at coordinate 34,708 of JBNKEI010000181.1, read as the reverse complement.
AAGAATTGAACCCTTTGTTTACTAATAAATCAAATTGGCAATGTTGGTCGAGTAAAGGAATGCGCCTGGCGAGCTCAAGCGCGTAACGAGCTATTCCGTGCAAATGGGGACCTACCATGCGTAAATCAAGAACAATATGCATTTTTTAACTCATTAGTCATAGGTGAAGAGGAGATCCTTTTTTGGACACCAGGCGAAGGCTCGGAGAAATTCGGTAAGTAGCGCAAGACAAGGCTAAAAAGCTCCAAATATCTAGACGCCATAGGGTTTGACTAAACTGAAAAAGCACTCCAAATACTACCATGCTGGCAAGTAACAACCCCCAACGAGTAGCCTCCCATTCAAGTAGATCGTCGGGCAGAAGGTTTACAAACCGATTCGTCTTGGAGCGAAGAAGGGGTAACACTAATACGGCAATCATTAGAAGGGCTGCAGACAAACCCAAAATACCGCTTTCTGCAGCCAATTCTAGATACAGATTGGAGGTCACCAACTCGTGGGCCTGTTGGGGATCGGAGCTAACTGGGCTGGGAAACTGGAGTTCCGGATGTGCAAGGACATAGGCGCCATAATTGCCAAATCCTACCCCAAGCCATGGATGATCAGAAAACATTTGCCAGGCTTGTTGCATTCCTTTTAGACGTGGTTGACTAGAGGTTTTTTCAAGAGGATTAAAAGCCATTGAAGATAAGCGAACTACTCGTTCTCTAGTGCTGGGAATAGCAAGCAAAAATGTTGAGAATAGAATTATTACCCCCGCCAATGGAAGAGCCAAACTTTTAACGTAGTCAAAACCTTTAGTTTTCGCCACGATAATTCCTAATGCAATTACTCCCACCGCTAGACCAAGCCATCCAGAGCGAGAAGTAGAAAGCATGGAAAGCAGCGCCAAGGCCACCGATGCTAGTGCGCTACGCCAAGCTGAGCGCCCTAAAAAAGCAAATCTAGTCAGGAAGAAAATAGCTCCCGGGACCAGATATAGAGCATAATAAGAAGGTTCGTAACTAAAACCATTAATTCGTGGGAAGCCATACCCATCGGAGTAGGCAAGAGGCGGAAAATAGCCGAAAAGCCAACAACACCATTGAAACGCGCCCATTGCGGCATCTATTGCCATTCCGCAACCCCAAAATAAAAAAGCTTGTCTAAGGCGAGTTCGGTTGGTTATCCAAAGAATTAAGCCCCACCATACTACTACAATATCGAAAACCGCCCATGCCAAATATCCAATGCTTTTTACCAAATTTTGGGTCCAGAGGGCAGAAATACACGCCATAAAAAGATAAGCAAAGGCCGCAAAGAACTGCCAGTAGGGAAAACAAAGAGGCTCATGCAAACGTAAATGGTGTGTAATGGCTGCCATAAACAAAATCAGGGCGCATAGCTGTCCGAAACGCAAAGTGAAAGGACCAGTATTCCAAACTAAAAAGGTGTCCATTGAGGAGGTTAAAAACAGCCCAGCAATACCTATGGTTGCTATTCGTTTATTAAACTTGTCCGTGTTTAGGTAATCATTTAGTGAGCGTTCTTGGTTAGTTGCCGAAAAAGAATAATAAAAACGCGGAGTTCTCGCCAAGGCTAATAACAGAGACAGAAATAAGCAAGACAGCGTTGATAAAACTATGGCAGAATAAGAGTGTCGTGCCTGCATGAAATAGAATAGCGGAAATGTTACCAGCCATGCTATTGCCGACTTCCAAGAAAGCAACTTGCCACCTAGGCGAGCCAAATTGCCAGAAGCAAGTTCCCAGTTCACTGAGGTTTTTGAGTCTATTTGGAGGCACATGCAACTGAAGAAACTGGAGGAAGAAGAGGTGTACCCTCGGGTTGATATTCCAAAAGGATGGGATTTTCTAAAATTGATTTAAAAATTTCCATGCTGCGCATGCAATAGAATCCGTCAGTAATCCGTTCATCAAACGTCCAACGCAAAGGCAAAATCTCTTGTACTTCTACCTGGTCATTTTCATTGACCACTGGCATTTTTATGACTTTGCCAATAGCCGAAAAAATTGGAACCGTTCCCCAATTATACAAATGATGGTAAGGAGCATTCATTCCTAAACTGCCCAAATTAGCCACAAATATGCTGGAAAACAACTCGTCAGAATCAATCATGCGGTTAGGCAGCAGATTGAAATAATCCAAAAGCTTTAACAATTTTATGGCAACGCGCAACAATGGTCTAGGAAGTTTTAAGGCTAGCGAAATGTCGTTTTCCGATTCAGTAGTTTTTGGAGAACGGCCACGCATAATCGCTTGGGATATTCGCCTAGACACATCGAAAAGGTTATCGTTTTTTTCAAAGCGTACTTTCGTTGCGCTAGCCGCAGCGTCATCTTGGAATTCCTTTTTTACTACAAAAGAAATGTCAATCCATTTACGCTGATAAAGTAAATTGCCGGCAATAAAACGGTTCATTTTGGGACGCATTGCCATGGCGCGCACCATGGCAGCAATTATTACATGAAAGAAGGAAATATTGTCAGACCGATTAGCTAAATAATTTTTTAAAGGCGCAAAGCGAATATGTTGCTCGTAAAATACCAAAGCCTCTGAGCGATTAGGCATAATGAAAGGCAAAATGCTCAGTTCCAAGGATTTATCGGTAACCAGTTCTCCTTCGTATCGTTCAAAAATAGGCATGCCAAACTCCGTATTTAAAAAACAGTTTGATACCCTATAGTGGGATGCCAAGCAAAAGAAATTTTCGAGGGGAGCAGACGCAAAGAAAGTTCGTGGAAAGAATTAAAACTGATTCGAGAAGCCAGCAGATGATTAATGACGCTTCCAAAAAGAAAAGCCTCTCCTTGACAGGCAAAAGAATCTTCTTGAATTTCGATTTCCGTGCAAAACCCGCGCATGGCGGTAGCTTCAATAACTCTTCGGCGCGGGAGGGTGCGAACTGCACTAATGGCTTCAATGCGTTTGCGGTTTTCCATTCCTTGTTTATCGGCGGAAGTATGAAAATTGTACAGCGTGAGGAGCGATTGTAGCGTCTTTACGTCTTGAAGTGCATGGTGACCTAAGGACAGATGGGAAATAAATCGCCAATAAGCGTCGGTTCCCAGGGGTGGTAAAACCGGTTTAGTAGCGTCAATAATATTAGTTACTTGACATTTTATTGCTGAGGAAACATTGCAAAGATCACCTTTGCGCAGTCGGCCGGCTAAAGCGCGATTAGTGCAAGTAACCGGAATGGTGAGTTGCTCGTCAGTAAAATGGGGAACCAGCTCTACAGGAGCAGAAGCAGAGATATAAAGATCAAGACCGTCTTCACTGTGAGATATTTCGCGGCGAATCTGGTAATAAGGACATATTTCTTCTGGCTGAGCTGCGCGTTCCCAACTAGCAAAAGGAAGATAACTGGTGGAAGGCGCATCCGATTGCTGACGGCCGGTTACCGATTCGATGGTATAGATTTCAGCGTGTTCTTGAGGAAGACCTTCCACTTGCAAAAGATGCTCCCGACCTATTTCTTTACATTGCACCGGTTTGGCATGACCAGAAAAAATATTGACTGCCGGAACGCAATGCAACCGAATAGCGTCTTGGCTAATTTTTCCTGGAAGGCTAGGTGGTTTATTAAGATGAAAAGCAATTTCAAAATTCGGGTGAGCAATGGATTTTGCGGCGTCGAGATTCAGAAGATCAAAAAAAAGAAATTTTTGAGGGAAAGTAAAATACTCTTGTATTAGGCGAAAGCCTTCTAAAGATTGTTGTGACCAAGGAAATAAGGCGTATTCTCGCTCCCATCCCAATGGTTTTAAAGAATCGAGAGGTAAGCGAATTTGCGATCCCGAGGAATCTAAAGATCGAATTCTAATCTGACTACAATATTGTTGCAGCCAAAGCCAAAGAGTAGTGGCAACAGAATAATCTCCGTGAAGATAAAAACGAATCCCGTTTTCATGAAATACCGCATCTTGCCCGGCAGCGGAGGTTTTCATTTGCAGTCGCAGAACAGGGCAAGACGAGCTGGGGGCGTCTAGCTCGATTCTTTCCAAGGTGACCGGAGCTAATTCAAAAGCATTGCAGGTTCGGAATTCGCAGGAAGTTCCTTCGATCGGTGACGAGGTGACTATGGTGTGGGCGTCTACTTGTTTTCGACCCAACAAGATATCCAAATTAGGGTTGAATTCCAGAATAGTACACGAAGGAATAGAGCGTAAAAGTTGCGGGAGGACAATTTCGCAGGCCTCATGAATGATTTCGGGCGACTCATCTTCCATTCGTTGGTGAATGCGCGCGGCCAGGAATGCAAAGCCTTGAAGAAGTTGCTCTAGACTAGGGTCTCCGCCTCTTTCTCCCATCAAACCGTAATGGCCACCGCTAGACTGGGAGAACTCACGGACCATTTCGCGCATAAAGGCGAGCTCACTATGGTAGTACCGACTAAACATAAGAGACCCTCAGACTGCTAAGATACGATGAGCTGGCGTTTCTTGCCTATTTCCCCAGGTAGGTGTGTAGGTGCCAAGAAATGCAGCAGAGGGATTCTCGAATGCTTTAGTACATTTGTCCAGCTTATCAGCCTATCCACTTGTTTATCTAGGCGGCAGTAGCTCGTGTAGGCATTGCACCGGCAGCCCTCTATTGGCGCAAACTTCGGGTTAGATTCAACCGGACCGCCGCGTTCAAAATCCGCGTGCCCACTCAAACTTGTCTTTTTTAACAGCTTAGAGAGCAGGGACGCACAGCACTCGTCTAAATTGGCTTCTTGGCGAGTTTTTTACAACCCCATGGCTCCAAACTTGTTGTCTGGCTGACTTATCGTTGCCAATCTTCCACTCATTTGTCCTTAGCACTCTTTTTCTCCTTCCTGGTTATCCTTGGCCACCTGCAATGCAGTTGCTTTTGCCAGCCTTCGGGCAAGGGCAAGACTGCTTGATCTGGCTTTCGAAAAGGCGCTTATTTTTTTTCCTATCTGCGGAAGCCAGGATAGCAAGTCTTGCGTTGACAACGTCCATCTACTAGGGCAGGGCGTCAGCAAGACTTTAACCACATTGGGAGAAGCTCAGGTGAGGCGTCACTAGTGATGGGATTGTCGTTAATTTGGTCAATTTCACAATTTCTTACTCACAGCACAAATTCTACGCAACTTTAGGAATGCTTCGTCCGATAACCCTTCGGCAACACTGCGCAAAATTTGCGCTGTTTAGCATCTGCTACAAGTAGTAAGGCGGTTCTTTTATAGGTAAAACATTTGGGGGCAATACATGGGCTATAAAAGTTTTTCGACCGAATCAAAAGTGAACAAAATTTGTATCGCTAGAAAGAATGAACAGTGCAGGATTTTCCGTGCTGGACAGTCTTATAAATTGAACAGCGAAAACGATTTCGCTCAACAATCATTCCGTTCTAAACAAAAACTACATTCACTTCTTTTTTTCGCAGATTGCGGCTGATTGGTTTAACTATCCCTATCTAAGTACCGGCGCAAAGTCGCCTCGGCGATATTTATCCTCGAGATTGTCGTAGCGCCGAGTTGTTTATTAAGCAACCTTTCTCTTGCCAATCGATCATCGTTAATGGCTTGGATGTTTGCAAGACTGTGGATAGATAGAAAAAGCCAGTCGACTTGAAAATAAAGAAGTCTTTATATCTTTTGTGGATTAGGAAAATTAAAGCAGAAAATGTGAAATCCGTCTAAGTATCGAAAGTCAGTCAAAGGCTACAATGAGACCAAAATTTAGTACAAGTTGTTGTCGGAAAGGGGAAAAACAGCAAGTGGAAAATCCTCAATTCAGGACTATGTGGCTAACAGTTAACAGACTGTGTAACCTGCGATGCAAGTGGTGTTATGCAGAAGGAACTCGGTTCAAGCCAGAAGATGATATGTCTCTTGAAACAGCAAAAAACCTGATAGATATGGCAAGTGATCTTGGCATAAAACAGATAATCATAATAGGTGGAGAGCCTACATTCTGGAAACATCTGTTTAAGCTAATTCAGTATATAGATGATAAAAAGATAATGTCAACACTTGTAACAAATGGATATTTATTTTCAAATGATAATTTTTTAGCTAAAGTCAAGGAATCCAGTCTCAAGGTCATAAGTATTTCATTTAAAGCTGCCAGCAGGGAACAATACATAGAATTAACAGGCGTGGATGGTTTTCATAATGTTCTTGATGGAATTGAAAAAGCTGGAAAGCTGGAGAATAAAGAGGTTCATGTATCTTTTGTCCTCAGCAGACTGACTGTAGACAGTATAAGGGAACTTCCCCGGGTTTTGATGAAACATGGAGCAAAGTTCCTGTCTTTTGATATGTGTACTCCTGCTTTTTGTAATCGAAAAATCGATGAAGGATATACACTGACCCCAAATGAATACGTAAGAGCGATTGTAGACAATGCTGATGAAATATCTGAAATTATGGATGGAAACTTTTCCGCAGCACAGCAGACTCTGGGATGCATATGGCCTAAAAAAATACTGCAGAGGCTTATAGACGAAGGCAAGGTAACTACCGGTTCATGCCAGATGAGTGGTGAAAACGGAATAATTTTTACAACTGCTGCTGAACTAATTCCATGCAATGCATTGTATGAATATTCATTAGGAAAGTTTGGTGTTGAGTTTAATGATGCAAAGAGCTTCATTGAGTATAGAAAAAGCCATCTTGTAAATGAGTTTTTTAAAAGGATAAAGACATACCCCAAAACTGAATGTATTGATTGCACAGAACATGCTGATTGTATTGGAGGCTGTCCTTTGCAATGGTTAATATTTGACCCGGCTGAAATAAAAAACGAACATGAAACTTTTGAAAATGAAACTAAAAAGGAGGTAGTTAAATGAGAATTAATAATACAGGCGCAGGAAACAAAGTAAGGCTGAATTCTTCTGCTGGCGAAAATAAAAAAAAGATGAGTAGTAAAGCTTTAAAAGATAAAAATCCCGAAAAACTCGTAGGGTTACATGCTGATTTAGTTGAGATAAGGAATGCAACGAAAGTTACGCCTGAAAAGCCGGCACCGGGCAGAGATATGCGCAATATGATGTCCGGTAAGTGTGGTGACAAACGTTGCTACTGTTTCTGTCCGTGTAAGGGTTGTAAATTGTGTAATTGTCACGGTTAGAGCAAAACTGTAAAAAAGAAAAAACTGCTACAGCTGCTAGCAGTTTTTTGTCCCAAAAGACGATTCTTATATTACCTATTTACCCTAAAATGTTTAGGGTTGTCCAAGAAATATGGATCACTACCTCCTACTCGAACATAACACGGGCGAGCTTTAACATGCCTAGGGTCTGCCTTTGTAAGCTGGTCGTCAGGTAGAGCTTTATACCAATTTCTGTATTCGCTATCATTATCAGCTTGTGAACTGTTAACGTGGGCCGGTGTTTTTAAATCTTTTTTTAAGCCAGGTTTCTACTAATAAATGTCCATTCCCTAAATTCTTTTTTAAAAAATCTAGTATTGGCTCTGACCATTCCTTTTCTCCATGCGTCATAAAGGCTCGCATGGGGATTTCTTTTGGAACAAAACATATATCATGATAGTCAGGCATAACTCTAACGGCTCGGGTTGTATTAGATGTTTTTCGGTGAATCTTTAATAATCCCTTTTTATCACTTAACCACAGGACTTTGTCAGTGTTGTTCTGGTTTTGATGTAAAGGTTTGCCATTGTTGTCTACTTCAATTTGCGAAGCAGCGATCCATTGATCTTTTATTGGACTAGCTGTGCCCGGTAGTATTTCCAACAAGATCGAAGTGTCTGGATTTACCGCTCTCTTGAATTCTCCATTGAATAGGTGTGTCATATAGAATTTAGAATCCAATCTTGAATTAGTCACTATTTGCTCCTAGAGTTTGTGTTGTAAATAGTTAGATCGGAAGGTGGTAACCTTACTATTTCTTTTTCTTGTCCATTGTCGATGTTGTATTGTCTTATCTGTCCGGAATATGAATTTATCAACAAACTGCTCGCCGTTTTTATAACCAAGAAAGGCTATGTATCGATTGTTTGGTGAGCGAGTTGGCTTCGCACGGTTTACGTTTAGCTGTAATCTATCAATTTCAGAATATAAAGCGTCTTCCGATATCACCTTTCTAACATCAGTGCCATCCAACGCCATGCTTCCACTCTAATCCAGGTGCAGTGTCATGAATAATAAACTGAAACCGAGGTTTCTTGAAAATCTCGGGATCTCCATAAACCTCCTCCGGGTAATCAGGAAACTTTTCTTTCTCGGCCTCTTTTGGCTGCTCGACTGCGACTGGCGCAGGTTCATTGCATTTACATCCAGATAATCCCGCTCATAGGGTCACAATTGTGAAAAAAGAAACAGCACCACTAGCCCGAAGAATCTTGTCTCCCGAGGCAGAAACCCCCGCCGGCGTGGTTTCATAAATATCTTTCTGGCGATATTTTAGTGTCATACTGCTAATTTTTAGCCGCGGAAGATAGGTCCCTTCACCCCCCCCCGCGCATCTAAACGGCACGCTAGCTTGGCACCAAAATGATTTATGGAAGGCGGGACGTTTTTCATAAATACACGCGCATAGGACGAAAGAACATGCCGCCACGGACCCGTAGTCGACTTAGCTTCCTTGAGCAATGGCTTGTTCAGTCGCACACGGAGTGTGGGTGAAAATCCGTGGATAGATTCTGCCTAGGTGGGTGAAAGCTCTTGGTAACCGACACTGGCCGAGATTCAAAATTTTTCGGTGGACTTCAGCCCAGGCAAGCAATTTTGCGAATCATAGAGTTTCGGCTTGCCCTGATGCTCAATATGATGCAATGCAGGAGGGCTTTATAATGCGTACCACTGTTAGCATTGACGATGCTCTTTTTGAAAATGCGCTGGAAATGGCCGATCCTGGCATGGATAAAGCGGATATTTTCCGAGAAGCCATCAAAACTTTCGTGCGTGTGCAAGCCGCTAGGCGCCTAGCTGCTTTGGGGGGAACAATGCCGAAAATTAAGGATATACCGCGTCGCCGTGAGGAACCGTCTAAGTAATGAGCGTTCTCGTTGACACCTCGGTATGGATAGACCATTTCCGAAACGGAAACGCTTGGTTGACTGATCTAATGGTGCTCGACCTGGTGTTAATTCACCCGGTGGTTGTAGTCGAAATCGCATGCGGAACGCCTCCTGCGCCGCGCGACAAAACTTTGAAAACTATTGATCTGTTGCAACATTGTAATCAGGCGAGCCTGCCTGAAGTGATTAGTTTTATTGAGCGGGAAAAGCTTTACGGGTTGGAATGTGGATTGGTGGACATGGTTTTGCTTGCCTCTACGCTTATTACCCCGGGCGCTAAGTTATGGACGCTGGATAAACGTTTGCTCAATCTGGCCAGGCGTTTTGGAGTCGATTGGTCGATAAGGAACTAAATTATTTTCTTTTTTTCTTTGGTTTATGACTATCTGCTTCGATATTACGAAATTACGGATTTGTTCGCGGAGTAGCTCATGCAGGGGTCAAAACCGGCATTACCTGGTTGGATGCGGGCGTTGGTGCCGCCATTGTCTTATGGAGTAAGGGACGGCTTTGCGCACCTGCCTTCCTTGAAGGGGTTGGAAGGTTTGCTTCATTCTGTTAAGGCCCAAATCGTCGAGCAGACCGATCATAGCGTAGGTAGCCATCGTGAGTTGTTAGAACGGCTAAGCACCCAGTTACGGGGCTTTGATCACTGGGAAGACCATGTTCGACGCCAAGCTTTGGTGAAATTGGTGCAAGAATTATCGATGGTAGGGGAGCTGCCTGAGCCCTTGAATCAATTAGTTAAAGTTCGGCCGGAATCTTCGTCAGAAAGCTCTACAATTGTTGCTCAGGAGGCTTCGAAGCCCACTTCCAAGCTCACTTCCGAAAAAACCGGGACCAAAATTACAAAAAATAAAAGAGCCAAAGAACCGGAGGCGCTGAGAGCATGCTCGGCTCGGGTTTCCCCATACGGAGGGGCTGGTTTGGCAATAGCGGTAAGTGAAACCGCCAAAAGCAGCAAATTGCAAAAGGTTATTCAAGAACGCGGCATATCTACTGTAGAGGAAGCGCTTTTCTATTTTCCGCGAGCTTATGAAGATCGCCGTAAAATAGTTAATATTGCTCAACTGCGTACTGGGGAGCGGGGGGTATCCATTGGAGAAGTCAAATTAGCAGGAGAAACCACTGTTGGGCGGCGGAAAGTTTTTCGGGTGGTGCTGGGAGATTCCACCGGAACGGTGGCGGTAACCTGGTATCACTACGTGTTTTGGATGAAACAGCGATTCGTGGTTGGGCGCCGCTTTTTGTTTACCGGAGAAGTAAAAAGTTTCGGGGGAATGAGGGAAATAGCCCACCCCGAAATGGAGCTGATTGAAGACAATGTGCCTGACCCCGCTCATTTTGGGCGTATTGTTCCTTTGTATTCCGGTTTTGAGCGGGGGGACCAAAGAGCATTTCGTGCTTGGATGTATCAAATAGTACCTCAATATGGTCAAGAATTAGAAGATCCTTTGCCGGAAACCATGTTGCAACGTCTAGGATTGCCTGTTTTAAGTGAAGCAGTGCAGCGAGTGCATTTTCCCGAAAAAGTTGGATTGGAAACTCTGTTGGCCCATCGTACTCGGGCTCAGCGCCGACTCGCTTATGACGAATTGTTTTTTATTGAATTAGGAATGGCATTACGACGCAAAGGAGTACAACTAACTTCCGGAATTGCTTTTACTTGTACTATGCAGGAAGTAGATAAGGCTTTGGCGTATCTTCCTTTTTCTTTTACTGGCGACCAAAAAAAAGCTTTTGAGGAAATAAAAGCGGATATGCTCGCGCCAGAGCCTATGAATCGTTTGTTGCAGGGCGACGTGGGTAGCGGAAAGACTGCGGTAGCATTTGCCGCATTAATGATTGCAGTGCAAAACGGCTATCAAGCAGCTTTCATGGCGCCTACCGAAATATTAGCAGAACAGCATTGCCGAAATTTTGAGAATTGGCTTAAAGATGAAACCAATATTAAAGTAGTTTTGCTTAAGTCAAGTATTGCTCGTAAATCCAAAGAAGAGATTAAGAAAAATATTGCCTCGGGTGAAGTACAAATTGTGGTAGGAACGCACGCTCTTTTGCAAGAAAACGTTTCTTTTGCGCGTTTAGGAATAGTGGTGGTAGATGAGCAGCACCGATTTGGCGTATTGCAACGGGCGCAGCTTATGCAAAAAGGAGTGCGTCCCGATGTATTAGTAATGACTGCTACGCCTATTCCGCGAACCTTGGCCATGACTTTATATGGAGACTTGGAAGTTTCGGTAATACGCCAAATGCCCCCTGGCCGCAAGCCAGTGAAAACTCGCGTTTTTCGCGCTAGCCAGCGGGAATTAGTGTACCAAATGACGGGGAACGAACTAATAAAAGGCCGACAAGCATTTGTAATTTACCCTTTAGTGGAAGAGTCGGAAAAACTCGATTTACAATCCGCAACCGAGGGCGCCCAGCTTCTTGCGGAGCGGTTTCCAGAATACCGGGTAGGGCTAGTACACGGAAAAATGGCAGTGGAGGAAAAAGAAGCGGCCATGGAAGCATTTCGTAGTGGCCAGTCGCAAATACTGGTATCTACCACCGTGGTGGAAGTAGGGGTGGATTTTCCCAATGCCAGTGTAATGCTTATAGAGTCAGCCGAACGATTTGGTTTGTCTCAACTGCATCAGCTTCGGGGGAGAGTGGGGCGAGGTCAGGAAGTCTCCTATTGCTATTTGATAGGCCCGGAATGGTGTAGTGAAAACGCCTATCAGAGGCTGACCATAATGGCGCAAACTAGCGATGGATTTGAAATAGCCGAGAAAGACTTGCAGATACGCGGCCCAGGGGAACTTTTGGGGACCAAGCAATCGGGAGTTCCCGGTTTAGTGCGCGCCGATTTAATACGCGATCAAGATTTACTATTGGTTGCAAAAAAAGAAGCGCGGATTTTGGTGGAAAACGATCGCTATTTGCACAAGCCCGAACATCAACGGCTGCGACAAGTGTTGGACAAAAAATGGGAAGGTAATTTGCCGCTCTCGCAAGTGGGGTAGATTTAGAAAACAACTGATGGTAATAACTATTTTGAAAGCAGTTTTACAAATTTCCACCAAAGCAATCGAAGAGGTAGGAGGGGTGGCTTTGGTGTTATTAAATACTTTGCGTGCGATTCCTCGTCTTGATTACCAAGAAACTATCCGATCGCTGGTGCGCTATGGTTACGACTCCATTGGGTTAGGAATAATACTTTCTATATTTACCGGAGGAATATTGGTATTTTTGGCCAATGTCCAAGTACAAAAATTTGGGGCGCGCTCAGTTTTGGGTTGGGCAGCAGGATATTCTTTGCTGCGCGAATTTGGTCCCTTGGTCATTGCCTTGGCAATGACTGGGCGGGTGGGGGCGCGCAACGCCGCGGAGCTAGCTTCTATGAAACTGGGTGGACAAATAGAGGGACTCCGCGGGTTAGGAGTAGACCCTTACGGTTTGTTGGTTGCTCCTCGGTGGCTGGCCAGCGGAATTGGAATTGGGCTGTTGGGAACTTTTTGCATTGGTTTATCAGTAATTAGCGCCGCGGTTTTTGGTCAAATAGTAATTGATGTGGAAATGGGAGTTTTTTTTCGTAGTTTTGCTGAACTATTAACTTGGCGAGACCTGATCGCATCGCAGATAAAAATGTTTGCTTATGGAGGCGTAATTGCCCTTATTTCTACTCGTTGTGGTTTGGTAGCCCAGGGGGGCGCGCGGGCTACGGGAAGCGCTGCGGCGCGGGCGGTAGTTGCTAGCGCTGCTTGCGTATCGGTGTTTGACTGGTTTCTAACGCTAGGATTGCATGCAGTTCTTTAGCTAATTTCTTTATTTGGTTATATGGTTCTAACCTTTTTACTTTCCAATTAAATGTTGAAGTAGTATTCACAAGTCATGATATACTCTATTAATTACTCTTCACTGGCAACCAGTCTTTGTACGGAAATTTTAACTTTTTCCGAACTCAAGCAACTTTGCCTTGCCCGAGGCTTTCCGGTAACTGGTTCTTCAGCTTCCTCTGCTTCCAAGAACGAGCTAGCCATAAAGGCAGCATGTCGTTTCCTAGAGCCAATAGGCGTTGCCGAAGCCATGGCCTCGCTAGAGCCGCTTTGGCTTAAGGTATTGCATCTGGTTGCTATGTCTAGGGATGAGCCTGTTGCGGTGGCGGCGTTTCGTCGGCTTATTGAACCAGATAAAAAAAATGATTGGGACTGCGACTGGCGTTCATTATGGCGAAAAGTGACTTCGGGGCTTCTTTCCAAAGGGCTAGCCCTGGCGCTTGATGGACAGCCTCCCCCTTATGAAAAGAGTCGCTATGCGCGTTATCACCTGATTGTTCCCTCGGTTTTTATTCCTTTTATTCCTCCCTTCCCAATGGAGACCAAGTCATTCGTTTCGGGTGATGGCTTGCAATTGTCCAGCTCGTTAGACAATGTTTTATCGACTGCAATGCAGCATTTCGTAAGAAATGGAGCGGATAAAAAACCTGGTAAAAATGAAAGCGATTCTCCAAATGATCTTGCAAGCCTCATAGCTAAACACTTCTCTATTAGCGATGGAATACTATCGTTATCTTCAATAACTGATTCTCTCACACCTGCTAGCGTGCGTAGTTTGGTAATGCGCACTTGGCTAGAAAGCCTGTGCGGGCAGAGACGGGGCGAAATTGCTTTCTGGTTGCTTTCGCATTTGCCTTCGCATACCGGATGTACTAGTAAATCATTGTTGGAGGAAATGAATATACTAGGTTGCAATATTGATTTTGCCCAACTGCATGCTTTTCTAAATAACGGCTTGACTGCCGGTCTTCTAGAGCGTTCAGAATCGCAAGCTGGCGAGTCTTGTTATAGGCTCGCAGAGGAGCAGCAGAATCAACTGGAAAACCGGCTAGAGATTTCTGCAATTAAAGAGGGGGTATTAGTCAATATTCAAGCCAGCAGTATAGTGTCGGTTATGCAGGCGGCAACAATTTCTCGCGCTTCGCTTACTGAAAAAGCATTAATTTTAACTCCTGACCCCCTACGCACGGGACGATTTATCTCTAACATTCCTCCGGAGATTGTTGCCAAATTAACCGAAATCTCGCCAGTTTTTAATAATACGGTAAATTTTATTAAGAAGCGTCTAGGCAAAGTTTTGGTACATGAAGGATTGTCGGTATTAAGGGTTACCGATATTGGTCTAAGGGCTCTTTTTATTGAACGTTTTCCAGAGGTGGTGCGTGTTCTGGAAGGCGATTATCTAGCATGTTTGACCGATTCTTTAGCAACTATTCTAGCTCTTGCAAAAAAGGAAGGATTTGTTCCCCGGAGGCATCAATGAAGAATACCCCCGAACTGGTATCTTTGTCTGAAAACGCAGTTAGTAAATTCCTTATTAAGCCTTCTACCACGGTTGATATTCGGCGAGACATTTATCTTTTTATTGATTTTGTTCAGCGTGAAGGTTTGAAACGCGCCTATCGTGGCAACACCATTCCGAAAACGGCAGCATTAAAGCTCGCCAAGTTTCTTTCGTGGTCGGAAGAACGAGAGAGGGTTGAACAAGATGGTTGCGGACGTTGGTCAGACAAAATTTCGCGCATAGCTCATTGGCTAGGTCTGGTAAGTTTTGATACCGAGGGTGTATACGTTGGTTATACCAGTTCCGAGCCTAGTTATCCTGATAATGAGATTAAAGTTGACAAGAAGAAGTTTTCTGTCTGGATGAATTTAACTCCATTAGAAAAAGAACAGGCTATTCTTGATAAGCTTATTTTGAAAACAGAAAACGAATTCTTTAATGCCCCATCCGTTATTAAGAAAAATTGTTTCGATCGTAGAGGATGTGCAGTGGGACCAGCATCGCGAATGCCACTTTCTTCTATTCGCAGAAATCTTTTAAAAATGCTCGCTGATTTGCCTGAAGGAGTATGGTTTTCAACTTCGGCAATAATTGAACACTTGCAATCCACTGCGCCCAACTTAATTATTGATCCTTCTCTATGTCGTGTTCCCTTCACGGAATACGAGTTGCGTCTTAAAAAACAAGGAAAAAAAGTAGAAGAAGAGTTCGACGAGCGGTACAAAAACTTTTGCGAAGTTGAAAGAACTGACAGCTATAGCCAAAAAACAAGACAGCTTAGTGAAAAAAGCCCAAATATATTTCAAAGAGTCGAGGGCCGCTACCTTCAATATTTTCTTTCGGAAATACCTTTTCTCTGTGGTTTCGTTGATCTCGCCATGGCGTTAGAGAATAGCGAAAAATGGGGGCCTCCGTTAGAAATCATTGGTGCTTTCCGAATTACCCCGCGTTTACGGCAGGTAGTAAATGCCGATTCCTCGATTAATCAGGTAAATATAACCGTACTTCCCAATTTCGATATAATGGTAGAAGCTCCTTCCTGGCCAGATAAAGAGTTTCAAGTGCTCAATGGTTTTTGCGAGCGACTAAAAGAAGACGGTCCCATGCATTTAATGCATTTGGATCGTAAAAAAGTACTTGCCTATACAGCTTCTCATCCTGAAGAACCGTCCCCTCGGGAAATTCTGGCAAAACTGGCATCTCGACCTCTTCCAACGAATGTAGCATCGGAACTGGATGCCTGGGGTTGCCACGCTCAGAAATTGACGGTTTACGAAAATGTTGCGCTAGTGGAATTAACTGATACTGCTGACCATGCACTCAATGCGAATATTATTCAAGCCGAACTTGGTAAACTCGTATTAGATAACGGTATGCAGAACTTTATAATTGCCAGAAATCCAACTAATACAATAGCTGTTCTCGAACAACGACAGCGTGTTCCATATTTGATTAAACATGGGAAATCAGCCTTTGCGGAATGCGCAGGTTCTTTGGGAAGACCTATTAAAAAGTCGCCTTCAAAAATTACCGAGCAAAAGCAGAAACGAAAAAAAGTTGAGCTGACCATGGAGGATTTAATAGGTTATCGGGCAGATGATATCGCGTTTCTCGCCAGACTAAACAAAGCTTTGAAACAGGTGGGTTGTTTTTGCTCATTAAACAAGGAAGAAAGGCTTCTTTTGGTGCGTGCTGCCGAGCTTAAAGCTTTTCGCACCACCCTCGATAAGCTCAATGAATTGTTCGAGGTGAAAATTGAACGAGCAAATTAATCAAGAATTGCAGGCAAAAGAAGTGTATGGCAAAACTCCTGTTAAAATGAAAACGGCAGCCAATGGTTTTAAAACCGGTATCGGGATTGCCTCGAAACCATTGGTAGTGCAGAGCGATGGTACTCTGTTGCTGGAAGTAAATAGTCCTGATTATGCTCGCATACGCGATTTTCTGGGCGGTTTTGCGCAGCTTGAACGCACCCCAGAGTATGTCCACACTTACCGCATTACTCCTCTTTCACTTTGGAACGCAGCCGCAGTCGGTATTGAATTCGAAAAAATTGCTCATGAACTTAGCGCAGTTGCACGCTATCCCGTACCGCACAAAGTTTTAGATTTCGTTCGCGAGCAGCTCGATCGCTTTGGTCGGGTGCAGCTTATTCCGGCGCCTTCATCAAAAGTCTCTGAGCTAATACTTTCCAGCAAAGACGCCAATCTACTGGCGGAAGCGGAGCAAGATGAGAGTGTTTCCTTATTGTTATCAGGCAGGTGCTCTGGTGGCCTAAAGATTGAAGCTCGTCATCGCGGCGCCATCAAGCAAGCAATGATCAAGCTTGGCTATCCAGTTGAGGATCTCTGTGGATATGCTAGTGGTACGCAAATATCAGTGGCTCTGCGTACAGAAAACCCTCATCGGCAATTCTCTCTACGGCAATACCAAATCGATGCAGTCGATGCTTTTCACGTTGGAGGCGGTTTGCGCGGTGGAGCGGGAGTGGTGGTGCTTCCCTGCGGTTCCGGAAAAACTATTGTTGGCCTTGCCGCATTAGTAAAGGTAGGGGCTCGAACTTTGGTGCTTACTACCAGTACTGTGGCCGTTCATCAGTGGATTGACGAACTTCTAGATAAAACCACTCTCCAACCAGAAATGGTGGGAGAGTATACTGGTGGTCGCAAAGAGATAAAACCAGTGACCATCGCCACTTATCAAATGCTCACTCATCGCCAATCAACAGACCAAGGGTTTCCCCATATTGATTTAATTCGCGATACAGGTTGGGGATTAATTATCTATGACGAAGTCCATATGCTTCCCGCTCCGGTATTTAGCGCAACCGCGGAAATACAAGCGCGCAGACGTTTAGGGTTGACTGCAACTTTGGTAAGAGAAGACGGTCGTGAGGATGACGTATTTGCGCTTATTGGTCCGAAGCGATTTGAAGTGCCTTGGCGATCGCTTGAGGAAAAAGGCTTTATTGCTCAAGCTAGCTGCACAGAAGTGCGGGTAGAAGTACCTAACAAGCTTAAAGTTAGTTATGCGCTGGCTTTACGTAAAGACAAATTCCGTTTGGCAGCAGAGAATAAAGAGAAAATTCGCATAGTAAAAAAGCTTATTGCCGAACATCCATTTGAGCCAACCCTAGTAATTGGCCAGTATATTGATCAGCTCGAAATCATGGCGAAAGACTTGAATTTGCCGCTGATAACTGGCTCTACTCCCAATTCTAAGCGAGAAGAGTTATTCAATCAATTTCGTTCTGGCGAAATCCGCGTGCTTATTGTTTCCAAAATTGCGAACTTTGCTATCAACCTGCCTGACGCCAGTGTGCTTATTCAAATTTCAGGAGCATTCGGATCTCGTCAGGAAGAAGCGCAAAGATTAGGAAGAATTTTGCGTCCCAAGGCCAGACCAGCGAAATTCTATACGGTGGTGTCGCACGATACGGTGGAACAAGAGTTTGCGCGCAAGAGACAAATATTCTTAGTGGAGCAGGGGTATCAATATAAAATAGTCAATGAAGGCGATGGCTAAAATTAGTGATAGAGGTCGAAAAGCGGCTGATAAGAAGTTGTAAAAAGAAAGAGGCGATATATAGCACATGCGTATTGACAAAGTTTATTTGAAAGAAGTAGGCCCTTTTCAGGAGACGCTTATTAATTTTCCCAAGGGAAAAAGAACAGATCGTGCCGATGTTTTTTTACTGACTGGTCCTAATGGTAGTGGTAAGAGTACAGTACTTTATGCAATCGCGGGAGCGATTGGAACGGCAGTTGTAGGCGATGGAAAACACGAAGTCCTTAGACTTCTTACTCATCGGTTTCGTGGAAGGGAAGCTATTGTAGCAATCGCTTCCGATAACGCTCGTCGAGCGATTTGTCCTTTAAAAGTAAAAGAAGATAAAACTATTGATGATCCCTTTAACAAGGCGCCGCTTATACTTAAAAAACATTCTTCCGATGCAGTGCTCTATATTGATTCCATTGATTCTGGAAATCGCCCACATTTTCTTCATCAGTACTATAATCAAGTCAAACTTCCTCGAAATAGCCAACCAAAATTTTCTTGGGCAGCGTTTGCATATGCTGGTGTACGGTCCATTGGCGATGTTAGGGTTACATCTATTCAAGAACCATCGTGGAATCCATTTTTGGAAAGTCTTTCTTTTGTGAGTACTGCAAACTCCGAGCGATTTACCTATTGGATAGTAAGCCAGCAGTTTAAGCGGTTCAAGGCCATGGCTGCTGGCCGTCATCAGCGTGCAGAACAGCTTGCTAGTAGTATTCGCAAAATCGAAGAGGCGATAGCCCAGATAATTGAGGATCAAAATTTTTCGTTCGTTACCAGTGATGAAGATAATGATGTCCGTATTCGATGGAAGGGTAGAATTCTAGATTTTGGTGTGCTTCCCGATGGTTTGAAGTCAATCGTAAGCTGGATTGCTGACTTGTTGATGCGCCTTGATCAAATCCCGTGGGTCGACGGTATACCAACCCTTGAGCGCTCGTTTCTACTGCTTTTGGATGAGATTGATATTCATCTTCATCCGTCATGGCAGCGAAAAATTCTGCCTATTATCCAGCGCTTATTTCCCAATGCGCAGATCATTGCCTCGACGCATAGCCCCTTCGTTGTCGCCTCCGCTGAGGATGCTCGAATTATCACCTTAAAGGTGGAAAATGGAATTGCCTCAGAAGAGCAAAACATTGAGAGTAGTCTATCAGGGGTGAGCTACAGCTCGGTGTTGCGTTCTATCTTTGGCATCGATTCCGAATTTGATATTGAAACCGAGCAGGCCTTTGTGCGTTTTCATGAGGCTATGCATCAGCTACTTTCGGGGGTTAGCTCTGATCGTTCAGAGGTAGAAAGGATTGGTCTTGAACTTGCTCAACGCAGCGAGGAAGTCAAAGAACTCGTTGCTATCGAACTTCGGCAATTAGACCGGCAACTTACTCGAAGAGGAAACCCGTGAAGCCCTGCAAACGGGGGCCTGCGCCAGATTTACTGGTACGTCATAGTGCTCGGATTGGGCACGAATACTCATCCAAGCGAGAGCTTGATAGTAATCATCGTTTCCGTTGGCCTACTTGCGATGGGCAATCGTTGTATAGCACGGTACGAGCCGCGTTGTCGCGCATGACAGAACATCATTGCGCTTATTGCGACGGCTTTCCGCTGGACCAGATGGGACGCGAGGAAATCGACCATTTTCGGCCGAAAAGCCTCGTCTGTTTTTATCAATTGGTCTGTGACTGGGAAAACCTTTTTCTTATTTGCACCGCATGTAACTCTGCTAAGCGCGACCAATGGGACGAAGCTATGCTACGTCCAGATGGTCCCGAGTACTATTTCGAACGTTACTTTTTGTACCAAACTCATAACGGTAAGATTGTTCCTAATCCCGCTGCTACCAAAGATGATCAAGAGCGAGCAAAACGAACTATCGAAATTTGTGATCTTAACCGTACAGGAATTTGTACTGCGCGTAGACGTACAGTCAAGGAGATATCCAAATATTGCGATGACGATGAAGAACTCGAAAACCTGAGTTATCGATATCTTGTCCCCTTGTGTCGCAATTCTTAATCGGGCAACAAGGTGAGAAACTGTTAATTCACATGATTCCCCACCGTCTCCTTGACAGATGACTGATAACTAGGCTTAAAGAAGCCATGGTTGAACAGGTGCCAAGGTATTCTCCGTATATACAGAAGGTGTCTAAACCCAAACTGTTCGTGCTGAATCTTTCCTCATTAAAGGTCAACTCCATGATACGCATGCCGACCGTCTGCGTGGTCCTATCGTTTTTCGCGCTCACAGCTTGCAAGCGTGACGAACAGGTTGCTCAGTTGCCGTCTGTTGAAGTTCCTAAATCAGCCACTAATGAGGGAGAAACCCAAATTGCAGCGCCTGCATTTGCTTCCGAAAACTACGACTCCTCGAGCAGTCCCTTTTTCTCGGGGACTACCGAGGCACATCGCAAGAGCACGCTGTCGTCGAAGGTGTCTAGTATTGTCACGCGGGTGCATGTACGTGAAGGCGACGTTGTGAAGAAGTATCAAGCTCTAGTGAGTTTGGACACGCAGGATTTTGCTTTACGTGCTAAACAGGCCGACTCGGCATTGCAAGGCGCTAAGGTGCAGGTGGATGCAAGCAAACTGGAGTGGGAGCGCACTAAGGCATTGCTCAATGAAAACGCCATTTCTCAAAGCCAATTTGACATGGTGGATGCTAAGTACAAGGGGGCAATGGCCAATTTTCAGGCTGCCGAGGTTGCAGTGGCAATTAGCAAAAAGGCCTTGCATGATGCTACGGTACGCGCTCCTTTTGCGGGCATTATTGTAAAACGCTTGGTCAGCGAGGGGGAATATGCCTCGCTTACTCCAGCGACCCCGCTGATACAAATTGAAGAAATTGATCCTATTGATTTGCGTATTCAAATTCCCGCATCTGACCTCGGTAAGGTCAAAGCAGGCCATAACGTGCAAGTGTACTTACCGGCGCTAGATAAAACCATAGACCAAAATCTTACCCGAATAGTTTCTGCCTCGGATCCGCGCACGCGAACCTTTACAGCCATTGTGGAGATTCCTAACCCCAATCACGAGCTGCGCTCTGGTCTATACGCCGAAGTCACGCTGGCATCTAATAAACAGCCCCATCAAGATGACCCGGGCCATCACTAAACAAACTGCTCGCCGCGCTATCCAAACAAGGACTTAAGCCATGAAACTTGCAGACGTATCTATACGTCGTCCCGTCTTTGCGACGGTGATGGTTTCTGTATTGGCAGTGTTTGGAATCTGGGCTTACCCTCAGATTTCTCTCGACCAAATGCCGGAAGTAGAGTTTCCCATCGCCACTATCACCGCGGTATATCCAGGCGCCGACCCAGAAACAATCGAATCGCGAGTTATTGATAAGCTTGAAGAAGCAGTCAGCACGGTTAACGGTATTAAGACTCTACGCTCCACCTCAATGGAAAACGTAGGTTTGGTAGTCTTGCAGTTTGAATTGGAACGCAAGGCTGATCAGGCGGTACAGGACGTCCGCGACAAAGTTTCCGCTGCTTTGAAGAATCTACCCAAAGACCTTGAACCGCCCATTGTCGAGCGCGTGGACATTAATGCAGCTCCTATTCTTAGCCTGGCTCTTGCTGGTCCATTGGATAAGCGCGACCTTACCGCGTTGGCCAAGGACAACATCAAACAAAAATTGCAGTCTATCAACGGGGTGGGCGGCATTGACATTGTTGGTGGACAGGAACGCGAGTTTCATGTCTGGATTAATCCCAGTAAGCTCGAGTCTTACCAATTGTCGGTGAGTGACGTGGTACAGATGCTTGCTGCCCAAAATGTGGAGATTCCCGGAGGTCGACTTGATCTGGCCAATACTGAATTGGCGATTAAGACCCGGGGTCAAATATACTCGGCGCGCGAGCTAGAAAATATCATCATTACCGCGGCTGGTGGTGCCCCAGTGCGCATTGGCGATATTGCCCGAGTGGAAGACGGCGCACAGGAGCGTCGCTCTTACTCTACATTTAATGGCAAATCATCGATTACCATGCTGGTGCGCAAGCAATCGGGAAGCAATACCGTCGATGTGGCTCACAAAGTTAAGGCAATGATTGAGCAGCTACGCCCGCAAATGCCACCAGGGGTAACCATTGCCATTCCTGCGGACAATTCGGTTTTCACCGAGAACATGATTCATGATGTTACCTTCGACCTGGTGTATGGCGCTTTGTTAGCCATCTTAATCATCATGTTCTTTCTTCACGATTGGCGTGCCACGCTCATTAGTGCCCTAGCCTTGCCGGTTTCGGTTATTGCCACCTTCGCATTTATCAAGGCCATGGGCTACACACTCAACATGATGACCATGCTTGCCTTGTCGCTTTCAATTGGCATCCTGATTGACGACGCCATTGTGGTCATTGAAAACATTCACCGTCACTTGGAATTGGGCAAATCTCCCTTTAAGGCGGCGAGGGAGGCCACTGCGGAAATCGGCCTGGCAGTCATGGCGACTACTGCCTCCATCTTAGCGGTGTTTGTGCCGGTAGCTACCATGAAGGGTATTGTAGGTCGTTTCTTTGTGCAATTCGGTCTCACCGTCGCCTTTGCGGTTAGCGTATCTTTATTCGTGGCTTTCACGCTCACGCCTATGTTGTCGTCGCGCTTTCTGCGAAGCCATGCCAAAAAAGGGCCTATTGCAGCGGGAATAGAGCGTCTTCTTGATAAGGTGGAACAGGTTTATTCCCAGATTTTGCACCGCGCTCTTCATTACCGCTGGCTGACCATTGGGGTAGCCGTTTTGGTTTTTGTCGGTAGCATTTTGTTGACCAGAACTGTCCCCAAAGAAATGATGGGCATCGAAGATCGTTCTATGTTCATGGTCAAAATCGAGCTGCCTACTGGCTCATCATTGGGCGCCAATGAAAGCTTCACTGAAAGCATTGCTACTAAGTTGCGTGCAGTTCCTGGCGTAAAGGATACGCTAGTCACTATTGGTGGCACCGCGCAGTCGGAGATTAATCGTTCGGAAATCCAAGTGAACCTGGTTGCCCGCAAGGAGCGCAAGTTTACTCAAGCTCAGGCTATTGAATACGTA
Source organism: Myxococcales bacterium (assembly GCA_050288705.1). Classification (GTDB taxonomy): domain Bacteria; phylum Myxococcota; class Myxococcia; order Myxococcales; family UBA5297; genus JBNKEI01. The sequence continues at coordinate 11,781 of JBNKEI010000181.1, read as the reverse complement.
CGCCAGCAGTTTCCAGCTTGGACTAATCGCCAAGATATCAATTATGCGGTAGAGCCGCTTAATTCTATGGGCGGGGGCTCAGCGGCTTTCCGCAATTCGCTAGTCCAATTTAACGTTCGCGGTCGCAATTATGCCGAGATCAATAAGACCACCGATGAACTAGTTTCCTGGATGAAAACCCAGCCGGGGTACGTTGACGTAGACACTTCTTATCGCGGTGGTAAGCCCGAGGTAGCCATCAACATTGACCGTGATCGCGCTGCTGATTTGGGGGTGCCGATAGTGTCTATTGCCAGTACGGTACGCACCATGATGGCAGGTGAAAAGGTAGGCGAAATTTCGGCTGATGGTCAAAGACATGATGTTCGCCTACGCCTCGACGAAGTTTTTCGGAAGCGCGCAGAAGATCTCCTGGCATTTAAAATTCGTTCTGCTACTGGACAACTGGTGGCCATGTCTAACCTGGTATCCATTAGTTCGGGCACGGGTGCGGCAAAGATCGACCGCCAAAATCGACAGAGACAAATCACTATCTTTGCCAACTTAACAGGCGGCAAGGCGCTGGGCACGGCGGTTTCGGAATTAAATGCGGTGGCCGAAAAAAAGGTTCCGTCAACCATGGTTACCGACTGGACGGGCCAAGGCGATGTCATGGCCGAGTCGTTTCGCAACATGGGCTTTGCTCTGGTGCTGGCGATCGTAATCGTTTATCTGGTGTTGGCAGCGCAGTTTGAAAGCTTTCTGCATCCCTTTACCATTATGATGTCGCTTCCGCTTTCTATGGTGGGAGCTTTAGGCGCTATTGCTCTGACTCGTTCCACCATCAGCATAATGACTTTAATAGGCATTATTTTGCTTATGGGATTGGTAACCAAGAATGCCATTCTATTGGTTGATTACACTAACACTCTTCGTCGACGAGGCTCATCTCGACGAGAAGCACTATTAGCAGCCGGCCCGGTACGTTTGCGTCCTATTCTAATGACTACCGCGGCAATGATTGCCGGAATGATTCCGGTAGCGTTGGCTTTATCCGAGGGTAGCGAGCAACGCGCGCCCATGGCCATTGCAGTTATTGGCGGTCTTATTACTTCCACCTTGTTGACCTTGGTAATTATTCCGGTGGTTTACGAATTGATCGATGCTGTTGCAGAGCGAATACTAGGTCGCGCCACTATAACGCCAGAGGAACAGATGTCAGCACAATCCAACTCCGATGGTCATATCGCTGCTTGAAGTTACTCAAGTAAGGCAGCGATCACCAGCAGATGGCGCGATATTAAGTTTGTATTAATAAACTATACAGAATCGATGATAAGTAGTTAACACATGCTGGCATAAGCAATTAATACCACTTATCAAACCTGTTCATTATTGAGTATTGCAATGCCTTTGCAATCATGATACGGCCGAGGCAGTTCTCGTGTCGCACGTTCTACTAGATGAAAGAAATAGTAGGTGATACGTGAAAATTGAACAGTCATGCTGGACAAGTCAAAAGGGATGGGAACCGTATTCGCCGGGAAATTTTCCGGGAGGCTTGGCGGATAAAGCCCAGTTGGTACTAATTTTTGGGGGAACTTCCATTATAAAAAAACACCATTTGCTTGCTGACTTGAAAAGGGCCTACCCTCATGCTCATTATTTGGGCTGCTCTACCGCTGGCGAAATTTATGACACCGCAGTTATCGACGATTCTTTGGTGGTCTCGGCTATTTACCTTGAGTCCACCACTATTAAGGGCGCCTGGGTTGGCCTAGAGGGATTCAAGTCAAGTTTTCATGCTGGTCACAATCTAGGCAAAATGCTTGCTGTGGATGGTTTGACCCATGTATTGGTACTGTCCAATAGTGATCTGGCGATTAATGCTGATAGCCTGGTGAATGGCTTAGTTAGCGCTCTTCCTCCGCAGGTAACGGTGACCGGCGGCCTGGCTGGTGATGGTGAGCGATTTAAAGAAACCGTGGTTCTCTGGAATGGTATTTGTGATACCCGAACCGTGGCTGCTCTGGGGTTTTATGGAAAGCGGTTGCAGGTTGGTTTTGGTTCCCTTGGTGGGTGGGACCCTTTTGGACCTGAACGTCTGATTACTCGTTCAGAGGGTAATGTTTTATTTGAACTAGACGGCAGGTCAGCTTTAGAGCTTTATAAGCGTTACTTGGGAGAACATGCCAAGGGATTGCCGGCTACCGGCTTATTATATCCACTAAGTATTCGCGCAAAAGAAGGGTCAACGGGTTTAGTTCGCACTATTCTTGCCGTAGACGAACAAAAACAATGCATGACCTTTGCAGGTGATGTTCCCGAGGGTATGTATGCGCGCCTTATGAAAGCCAATTCGGAGAGACTTATCGACGGAGCCGTGGGGGCTGCTAGAATTAGTTATCAGGCAATTGGTTCTGTTGAGCCAGATTTGGCAATTCTCATTAGTTGCGTGGGTCGAAAAATGGTTTTAAGACAAAGAGTAGAAGAAGAAATTGAATCGGTGCGGGAAGTATTTGGCGATAAAACAGTGCTCACCGGTTTTTATTCATACGGAGAAATATCTCCGTTTAAACCAGGAGCTGGTTGCGCGCTTCATAATCAAACTATGACTATTACCACATTTTTGGAAGTATGACCGCAAAATTGCATAGCTTGCTAAAGCGACAGTTAAAGAGGCATTTCGATAGCACAAAGCAAATTCCTGCCGAATTAGAGTCATTTATCAGTGCAGTAAACAACGCTTATGTGCAATCTGATGATGACCGTAATATGTTGGAGCGCTCGCTAGAGTTAAGCTCAGAAGAATTGTTGCAAGCCAACTCGGAATTACGGGCCATATTTCAGGCTTTGCCTGATTTGTTTTTTATTGTTACCAATACCGGAAAAATACTGGATATTAAGGCCGGCAACACTAATGATCTTTTGCTGCAACCAAGTAAATTGATTGGTAAAAATATTTATGATGTTTATCGTGGCCAGGTAGGCATAAAATTTTTACATGCTATCGAGCGGTTAGACAAAGGAAAACAATTAGTAACGATTGAATATTCAATGCGTTTGGCTAAAAAAGACAATATATATGAAGCACGTCTGCTTCCCCTGAGAGAAAAACAAATTTTGGCAGTGGTCAGAAATGTAACCGAACAAAAAAATGCTCAGCATGCTCTTAAAGAAAGCGAGGCGCGTTATCGTAAAGTACTAGAGGCTTCACCTGACCCCATTATTGCCTATGATATGCAAGGTCGAGCAACTTATATCAATCCAGCGTTTAGCAAAGTTTTCGGGTGGACGATCGACGAAATATATTTGAAAGAAGTTGACTACGTACCAAAAGAATACCAGGGCGACACTCAAAAGCTGATGGAAATGGCTATTAGCGGAGAAGGCTTGCATGCAGTTGAAACTCGACGAAATACCAAATCTGGTAAGACCATCGACGTGAGTGTCAGTGCTGCGGTTTGGCGGGACTTAACCGGTGAACCGGCCGGCAGTGTAATAACTCTGCGCGATATTACCGAAAAAAAAGAACTAGAAGCCAGGCTTTTTCAGGTCCATAAAATGGAAGCTATTGGTATGTTGGCTGGAGGCATCGCCCATGATTTCAACAATCTTCTCATGGGGTTGCAAGGAACCACTTCGCTGATGTTGTCTCAAATAGATTGTAAGCATCCGTTTTTCGAGAAAATTAATGTTTTGGAGTATTTTATAAAGAGCGGCTCCGAACTGACTAAGCAATTATTAGGGTTTGCACAGAGAGGTAAGTATGAAATCAAGCCAAGTGATATTAATAAAATAATTAAAAAAAGTGCCGATATGTTTGGTCGGACCAGGAAGGAAATTGAGATTAACCTGGATTTAGCAGAATCGCTGTGGCCCGTAGAAGTCGATCAGGGTCAGATAGAGCAGGTGTTGTTGAATCTATATGTAAATGCCTGGCAAGCAATGCCTGACGGCGGGCAACTACATGTAAAAACCGAAAACCTGATACTGGACAACGGCAGTGTGCGGACAGAAAATTTCTCTCAACGCCGATATATCAAAATGACAGTTGCCGATACCGGCATTGGCATAGATAAAGACTTATTGCCAAAGATATTTGAACCATTTTTTACTACTAAAGGGGTTGGAAAAGGTACTGGTTTGGGGCTTGCTTCTGCGTATGGTATTATAAAAAACCATGGGGGTAGCATTGAAGTGAGTAGTGAAATTAATCAGGGTACAACATTCACAATATTTTTGCCGGCAACTGAAAAAAAAGTGGAAGAGAAAAAAGTAATTCCTGACCAAATAGTGTGTGGAACAGAAACAATATTATTTATCGATGATGAAAAAATGATTCGTGATGTAGGTCTACAAATGCTGGGCATGTTGGGATATAAAGTAATAGTAGCAGTATCTGCAGAGGAAGCTAGTCAGATTTACCAGAATAGTTTTCAGTTAATCGATTTAGTAATTCTTGATTTGATCATGCCGCAATGCGGCGGGGGAAAGGTGTTTGATCAGATTAGGCAAATCAATCCCCAAGCGAAAGTACTGCTCTCCAGCGGGTATAGTGTTGACGGAGAAGCCGCCGCGATATTACGGCGCGGGTGCAAGGGGTTTATTCAAAAACCATTCAATATGAAGCAGTTATCCCGCAAAATAAGAGAAGTTCTGGAAAACTAAAAAAATTGTAACTATTCAGCGCCCTTCTTTGTTGATAACGAGAGGCTGCAAGAAATCCGTTCAGGCCGAGCTTGTCGAGGCCCAAGGCTTCCCTTCCTCGACTTCATGCCTGCGGCATTGCGCTCGGAAAGACCGTGGTTACTCCCGAAGTGGCTAGTGCTCATCGCACCTGGGAAAAGAATCGAAGTAGTTGAAGACCAACTTTTAGCGCGGAAAAGTGTTCGGCGGCGTATTTATGAGCCTCTTTGGCTAAATCCCGATGCTTGGATGTATCCATTGCCACCGAGGCACATAAACGGGCAATTTTTGCTGGATTATCGTCTTCATACCTTAGAATAACATTTGACGGTAGTTTATTTATGTCGCCTATAGAAGAAGCAATCACCACTTTTCCAGCGGCCATAAATTCAGGCACTTTCGAAGGCATAGTTAGGGAAGCGTCTTTGTCGAGGTTGGGTTGCAATGATAGACACACGTCAACACTAGATAGAATTTTTGAGTATTCAGATTCAGAAACAAAACCTAGATAATTACATTTAATTAGTTTAAATGTCTTGGTATTTGCTTGAAACCACCTAGACTCGCTGCCGACTCCGCAAACTTGAAACACTAAACGAGTAGCGATTTCTTTATAAATATCTGCGGAATCCAAAATTTTTAGCACTTGGGCAAAAATATCAATGCCTCTTTCGCGAACTATCGGAGCTGCCCAAAGCATAGTTACTTGCTGGTCCTGCAACACTGGCGGAACCTGCGGGGCGACAGGAATACATCCTTGGCAAGTAAGTACTGGAATATTAGCCGGTACTCCCTGGCCAATTCCTGAAGCGGGAACCACCGCGCCCTTAATAAGGCGTAATCCAATCCATTGCTCCAGTCCATGAACTACTCGGCGGCAAAAACGTCGGTCCAGTCGCAAAATATCAAGAGTATGAGAATAGGTAAGCTCTTCTAAATCCATTATAAATGAGCAGCCAAATATAAGCTTAAGTCCGGCAATGATACTTATCTGAGTAAAACCGTAGTTGTAGATCAATCCGGTCGATCCTTGGTTTAGTTTAAGTCTAGATTTCGCAAACGCAATAAACCAAGGAATTTGGAGCAGATGGCAGAAAGGGGGAGGGCCAATTTTCGGTCCATAAATAACGGTAACTCGTCCAATCCGTTCTACTTTGGGGCTACAGAAAAGCGGGAATAGCGGCATGCGAAATTGTAATCCGCTACAAAGTAGGATTACTTTTTCTTTGTGCAGCGCCATAGCATTAGCAAGCCGAGCAGCCCTTTTGCTGCCAGCAGCGTTGGGACGGAGCCCCCTCTCTTTTCTGATTTGGTCGCTAACGTACGAGCAAAAAAAAGCGAGCCAGCGTTTAGTTTGTTTACATTTCGAGGGCAATCGAGTTCTAATTCTGTCTAGGAAATAGATGGCGATTACCCCTCACCCTAACCCTCTCCCGCGGGGAGAGGGAATACCCAAAGGGTTCCTCATTTGAGTGTCAAAAGTAATTCCCTCTCCCTTTGGGAGAGGGTCAGGGTGAGGGCCCACGAGCAATTGTACGGTTAAGAGTTTTTCACGTTCCATTCATGCTCTTGTACCACCTAATGGTTTCCACAAGCCCTTCTCGGAAATCTTTTTGCGCTCGGAATCCAAATTCCGCTTCGGCGCGAGAAACATCCAGCCGACGCCTTGGCTGTCCGTTAGGTTTGGAAGAATCCCAAACAATCTTTCCACGGAATTCACATAGCTCGGCGACAATATTAGCCAAATCTCGAATAGATATTTCGAATCCAGCGCCAATATTCACCGGGTCGCTTTTATTGTAGCGCTCGGTCGCCAAAAGAATCCCTTCCGCGGCGTCGTCGGCATGAAGAAATTCTCTGGTAGGCGAGCCATCACCCCAGAGAACAACTTCAGTAGAACCGCAAGCGCGCGCCTCTAAAAATTTACGGATGAGCGCTGGTATCACGTGGGAGCTTTCCAAATCGAAATTGTCGCGAGGCCCATAAAGATTTACCGGCAGAAGAAAAATAGAATTGAATCCGTATTGAACCCGGTAAGATTCAGACTGCACCAGCATCATTTTTTTGGCCAGGCCATAAGGTGCATTGGTTTCTTCCGGGTACCCGTTCCAAAGATCTTCTTCTTTAAAAGGCACGGGTGCAAACTTGGGGTAGGCGCAAATAGTTCCTAATCCTACAAACTTCTCGATGTTGCGACAGCGAGCCTCGTCAAGAAGTTGTACTCCCATCATCAAATTATCGTAGAAATACTTGCCAGGATTAGCGCGGTTGGCGCCAATGCCTCCAACTTGAGCGGCTAAATGAATCACAATGTCGGGCTTAGAGCGGTCATACATCTGCTCAATATCAGTACGCCGAGTCAAATTGTATTCAGGGAAATGGGGAATGAATATTTCCTTAGCGCCGCGCTCGCGGAGTTTTTGAACTATGTAGGAGCCCAAAAAGCCGGCGCCGCCAGTAATGGTGAATCGTCTGGTATCAAAGAAGCCCACAAATATTCTCCTAGTTGGTTTTCACGAGTAAGAATAATGCGCCAGCTAACCTGCTAAGCTGGCCTTTCTCCGTGAGTGCCGTATTTCTCGCGGGCAGTCTTTTCCATGTCCGCGTCAACCATTTCTCGAATAAGCTGCTGAAAGCTGACTTTTGGCTTCCAACCGAGTTTTTTTTGCGCTTTGCTGCAATCGCCTTGCAGAAAGTCAACCTCTGCCGGCCGGAAATATCTCTGGTCAATTTCCACATATTCGCGCCAATCCAGCCCAACATGGCCAAAAGCCAGTTCACATAGCTCGCGGACAGAATGTACTTCCCCGGTGGAAACCACATAATCGTCTGGTTCGGGAGCTTGTAACATCATCCACATCGCTTCCACGTAATCCTTGGCGTGACCCCAGTCTCGCTTAGCATCCAAATTTCCAAGAAATAATTTTTTTTCCAATCCGTGCTTAATTCGCGCTACTCCACGAGTTACCTTTCGAGTAACAAAAGTTTCTCCTCTGCGTGGGCTTTCGTGATTAAAAAGAATACCATTGCAAGCAAACAAGCCATAACTTTCGCGATAATTCACCGTAATGTAATAAGCATATGCTTTAGCGCAGGCGTAGGGACTACGTGGATAAAAAGGAGTAGTTTCTTTCTGCGGAATTTCTAACACCTTGCCGAATAGCTCCGAGGAACTGGCCTGATAGAACTTGGGACGAATTCCGCTTTCTCGAATAGCTTCCAGCAATCTAACCGTTCCTATTCCCACCGCATCGGCAGTGTAATCCGGAATATCAAACGATACCCGAACATGGCTTTGCGCGCCCAAATTATAAATTTCGTCAGGTTTAACCGACCTAATGATGCGATTTAAAGAGCTGGCATCGGTAAGATCGCCGTGGACCAATTTGAGACGCACCGAAGACTCATGGGGGTCTCGGTAGATATGATCTATACGATCAGTGTTAAAAGAGCTTGAACGTCGAACGATCCCATAGACCTCGTAGCCTTTATCAAGCAAAAACTCAGCAAGATAACTACCATCTTGGCCGGTAATTCCTGTAATAAGCGCTTTTATCAAAACTGGACCCTCGCAAGTATTACGAGCCGTTTGCTGAAATTATAGCCACATAACCAGTGCTTCTATCAAGCTGAGTATCCGACGGTCAAGGAGCAGGAGCAGGTAACCCATGGCAATCGAGTTCCTAAATTTGCTTGGCAACTGAACAAATCCCCCCGCCCCCTTTTTCAAAGGGGGAGTTTATTCACCGCAGTGGAAATTGAAGACCTTTTTTTCAAAGGGGTAGTTTACTTGCCACATGGAAAATAGATTCCCTCTTTGAAAAAGGGGGTTAGGGGGATTAAAATTTAGGCACACCCCAATCGGGCATTTCTTTCTTACGAAGACAAAAGCTGGAGAATTGAACCAATTCGTTTTTCCCAGGTATGCTGTTGCTCACTTTTCAATCGAGCGCGTTTTCGTATTGATTCAGCTATAGTGTCGCGTTCAAGAATCCAAGTGATTACATCAAGACATTCAATTGGAGAACTATAACATAATATTTCCCGTCCAATATCATAGTAGTCAGCTAATTCAGGATTAAAGCTGGTTAAATATAACCCGCCGGCCATGGGGACCTCGAAATCACGCGCCTTAAGATGCTTAAATGCATCGGTTTGGCCTACTCCTCCCATGCCTAAAATAATTTTCGAGCGACTATAGAGTGTAAGCATTTTTTCGAAGGGCACTGAACCTCCCGGCCATCCCGGACCATGGGCAACCACCGATATTCCCGGTTTCAATTTTTTCCGCAAAAATCGCACCAGGTCATACCTTGGACCATACCCCCGGCCGAGCCATAACACATCAATGTCTCGTTTAAGCGACAAAGGTCGAAAAATGGTAGGGTCGGCTCCGCAGGGAGCATAAAAAGGTCTTACTCCTAGCGACACCAATCGATCTAAACTTCCCCGCCAGGTGCCCCAATAAAGATCCGTCTGTTGGGCGGCGTTTAATTGCGGGGTAGGTGCCTTTCCTGCGGAAGGACCAACCAATTGTTGCTTATCGTCTAATCCCAATAAAACCGTCCAAATTCCTTGATCATGCAACTTTTCAAAAAGAAAATTCGGTAAAAATTCTCCGGCTGCATAAAAGAAAGCTAAATGAATACTTTCTTTTTTTTGTATTTCCTTAATATGGTCGAGAAAGGCATTGGCAAGAAATTCAGGCAGGAGTAACGAGCTAGGTTGTTTTGACCGATAAGTTTTGATGAAATCTCCATAGTTGAATAAAGAAAACTTGCTAATAGTCGACCAGGCTTGCCACATTCCTTTGTCTTCCCAATCATTTGTCCCGAAAGCGGCAATTCCCGGTTGGTGAGGAATTTTTAGCCGGTGCCGCGCACGTTCATTCAGAAGCTTTTGCAGTAATTCGACAGAGTATATGCTAGTCGGGTTTGCAGATAAAAAATCGGCTACCGCATTTATTTGCGAGCGTTGCTTGATAAATCTCCATGCTGCATGAAGTGGTGAGGTCTGCAAATGTCCTTTTACTGCTTTTGCCCAGGTGTGGACAAAATTTTTCATAAGTAGCCGGTTCATATTTTGCTCTTTTTCAAAAAATTACTAAGGTTTGATTTCGCAAAATTGACAATTTGTCTAGGCCGCAAAGGAAAATAAGCAGAGGTAATCTCGTATTTAGTAATTTGAATACGTTTTATTAAGTCTTGAACCTCTAAATTCTGGTGTACCGATGACTCTATGCTTTCTATAACTTGGTTGGTAAATCGTTCCCAATTAAAGTGAGTTTGGAGAAGCTGATCATTGTTTTGGCGCATCCGTTCCAGATGCTCTTCTGGCATGTAATTGAGTCTTCCGAGCATACCCGCGGCTTCCTGAGGATTGTCCAGCGGAATATTGGGAATTCCCGAAAACCCGACATATCCGCTTTGCGGAGTACACACCGGAATCAATCCCCAAGACATGGCTTCCAAAATAGTCGCCGGGTTAGCGTCAGAACGGCTCACCGTAACCAAAAAGTCATGTTCGGCGACTAGTTGTTGTGCTTGCGCAGAGCGAAAATCTTGCTTTCCATGCTTAATAGTTCCGGGAATATGCTTTCCAGGGCCTATCCATCCAATTGCTCCGCTTTCCATGCGGTGGGCGATTTCGCTTAAGTACTCGGTATTTTTCGTCCATCCACAATTGCCGATATATAAAAAACGCCGTTTTCCCAAAGGGTTAAAACAACGTTTAATGCGTGGAAAATCAATTGGGCTTACCGCCAAATCAACATGGACCATCTTAGGCTTCCAGTGCGAGAAAACTGAATTAGAAAGATCGTGCATCCAATAGTTTCCAGTAATAGCCAAATACTGATGGCATCTGGGAAGTATACTATTCAAATAAGCAAGCTGTTCTGGCTGTCCATGATTATAAGGAGCTAAAGCAATAACTCGCTTCCATTTATTGTATCTACTGCTTAGATTAAAAACGGTTAAAGGATTAGGATGCGGATGTCCTATCAAAATGTCGCCGTCGTTAGGTACAATAACACCGACTTTATTCCAATCATGAGTAACAACTGGATATTTCTTTTCCAGCGCTTTTTTAAGGTTTCTTCCAATTGCTTCCGGGCAAGAAATGCTGTTTCCAGCTGGGTATATTAGATGTACGGCTCCCATTTTTTCCATTAGAGCAGATTCTTCATATATTGATTCAAGGGCCAGTAGCCAATCAAGCCATAACTACACGCATAGAGAATTCCCTCTCCCTCAGGGAGAGGGTTAGGGTGAGGGAAATCAGATTTGGAAACTAGCTCCATTGTGTCACCAGGTAAAGGCCCGGGTAAAACCGTAGAATTTCCGCCTGCAAGCCGAAGTAGCGCTGCGTCTAGCTTGCTTGAGTAAAGGGGTGACCGCAAGCTCACTCCACTTAATGCTCGGCTTCCAACCAAAGTTGCTTATTTCTTTTCTGAGCCTTGCCAGCCACCAAGCTCGAAAGGCCATGTGTTCTCCGACTGAGATTCGGGCCGAAACTCCAGTTGGTAGGTAACAATCCCAGAATTCCGCGCGGGTAGCAAAATAAGCCAATCGGGTAATAGTAAGCCCACTTAGGTTAGCAGCGTGTTTGCGAAAGGTGACTAGAGGCTTAGGAAAATAACCAAACAACGGTCGTTTTTGCGCACAATGCAGAAAAACCATCAAATCGGGACCAGCGCCATGTTGTTGGCATTGCAGTTGCTCGAAACAGGGAAGGGTACGCGAAAGCGCAGTTATTAGGTCCTCAGTTCTGCACAATGAGCCACAAGGAGAAACCGGCACCGAATAATCAACCAAGGAAAGATTGCCTTTGAGAATCTGCGAAGAATCAAGCAAATACTCTTTTTCCGTGTCTTTAAAAAATTCCAAAACCGAACTGGTTCCAGTGTTACTGTCGAGAACACGAGCGTAACTCTTGGCATGATTAGAGCCAGTTCGGTAAGATGAACAGCCAGACTAACTATATGCTTGTCGATCGAGCAAATTTTGTGACCCTGCTTCTACCTCAGTCAGCCGTCTATTCGATACTCGATGGAACGGTTTTGGTAGGTGAACTTACCCCGAAAAAACACAAATTAGTCGTTGCGTGGATTGA
>JBNKEI010000180.1:0-2325 GCA_050288705.1 Myxococcales bacterium | reverse complement strand
AAGCATAGAACCAAGATTTCTTACCATATTTCCACGTTCTACCGAAAAAGAAAAAGAAAGATTTAAATTACTTCGTAAAGCATATGTGGATGCACGCTATAAGCCTAGCTTTAAAATTGCAAAAGGAGATCTTGATTGGCTATTAGAGCGAATACAAGAGCTACAGAAACTAACTGAAAAATTATGTAAGGAGAAAATTATAAGCTATGAGCAGGAGTCAAGCAATTTGGCATAACCAAAAGTTACACCCGATCAACCTACATTTTGCTGTTTTTCGCACTCAGTGGTTAGCTCAAGTCGTTTGACTGGCGATAACTGTTCAGACAGAGATCCAATAGAATTGGCGAGCGCTCTGACATGCGACATCATCCAAGGATTCAAATCCTTGCCTAGGCAAGGCTACTTCAACCTCTCCGTCCTCCTTGGAAACCGATTCCTCTCTTAGCAATACTCTCCCGGCTACATCAAGGTTTAATTTGGTGGCTTTAGTACGCGGGGATGCATTGCCGGTATCGATGATTTGATTGATGGTTACCACTGTTCCGGTGGGAGAATCTTGATAGGTGCGGTTTTGAATTTTCTTTGAGTCTTTGATTACAAAGGATTCGCCGGAAGGCCGACCAAAAGATAATCCCAATGCTGGTGGGAAGATTGTCGCTTTCCAAATTCTCGGCGGACTCCATCATCGCTATGAACGACGTGCTGCTTAGGTAGCACCTCGATAACAAAATTGGTAAACCCGGCTGATGCCGCAATACCAGAGGTTTGTCCGAATACTCGCAATGACGCTGCAAGGCTGGTATCTCCTGCCTAATTTCGACCATTCATTGGCTTCCATGGGCTTCCATGACCATTGGTCTTGCTCTTTTGATACATATTTTTCTGTACTTTCGACCAACCAAGAGCCCAATTTTTCCCTTTTATACTACCCGGAAAGGTGTCGATCGAGTTTTGAGTAGGGACAACCTACATAATCTGGATGAGGATTCTTTGCTTTGCTGATGCAGGCGAGTTGAGGTAGTCTGATCTGCTAATCGACAAAAGAAACCAAACGCAGTAAAATAAATATTGCGATGCAAGCACTAAAAGCACATGTTCAAGGTGGGAAGCTCGTTATCGATGATGCTACGGATTTGCCAGAGGGCGCTGAGGTCGAAATTGTCGTTGTTGGCGATGACTTAAATGCCAAAGAGCGTACCGAGTTGCATAATTCGCTTGATCGAGCGCTAGACGATTCTGCCGCTGGACGCGGTATGGACGCATGGGTATATCTTGCTAAGTATAGGTCGTTGTGAACGTCGTCCTGCTTGACGAAGCTCAACGGCAATTCGAGGCAGAGGATACGTGGTGGCGCGAGCATCGGGACGCCAAAAATTTGCTAGTCGACGAATTCGAAGAAGCCCTACGACACCTGAGCATAATGCCAGAGGCCGGTCAACGCTACCGGCTGGCGCGAGGGAAGCTCATCCGCCGGTGGCTGATGAAGAAGACTGACTGTCATATCTATTATTTTTATGACCGTGATCGGCTGGAGATTCATTCTCTGTGGAGTGCTCGTCGCCGTCGTGGTCCGCGGCTATGAATCCTCGCAAGGGTCAAATGACAAAAATTCCCGAACCTGCGAATGGGTTAGGGTTGCGGGTGCTCGTCTGTAAAATCAATGGTTGTTGAAAAGGGCGTCAAGCGAAGCAGCGACTGGTGCGCGAAGTGCCATAAATCGCTCCAGCGATTTAGACAAGATACCCCAGACGGAGCCGGGGTTTTAATTAGGCCGCACTTCTTGGTCGCTGAAACGCAGCATAGTCGATGCTTCTGCTCGTGCTCTGCGAAGGAGAAGTTACCGGAGATTACTAGCTATCTTGGAAACGTTTACCGGAACGGTAGCCTTGCATTTGGTAAGCACCTGGGCGAGTGAACACAACATTCTTCTTAGGCTGGTGCAAACGTTTGAAAAATAGAATGAAATCAAGGCCATTCCCGAACTACTGAAGCTGATTGACGCGCGGCAGCACCGTCACCCTGGACGCGATGGGTTGTCAGCATTTTATTGCGCAAGACACCATCGATAAGGGCATAGGCGTACTCGACGTTACGCGCACAACAAACAATGAGGTTGAATACAGTAAGCGTTACTTTTTGACGATATTTGCCTACAACCAGATCGACACTTTCATGAAAGGCGTGCGCGAACATTGGAATATTGAAATTGGCCTCCATTGGTCATTAGACGTTAGTTTCCGAGAAGATCTAAATCAGGTTCGAATCGGTTATGCCGCCAAGAACTTGGCCACCGTCAGACGCATTGCGCTTAATTTATTGAAACAA
>JBNKEI010000179.1:0-10217 GCA_050288705.1 Myxococcales bacterium | reverse complement strand
TCTCAACTAGCGTCAAGCTGCGCGTGAGCTGAACTGCTAACTGCTTTTTTTGGTTTAACGAATGCTATCAGATCATCAAGGTCTACAGACGACACAAATGAGCTTCGAGAAAAATTGGAAGCATCGTATAATTACCATTATGCGAATACCTAATCAAATACGATCTCGACCGGATGATAGAAAAATTCTCGTTGCCCTGGTTCAGATACCTCATCTCATTCCAATCGGCAACCGTATCATGAGCGAATAAGAGTTGGTTTGCCTTCCTTTGAGTAAGACCCGATGGAAAGATCGGGATAGACTAAGGAATAAATTGCCATGTTCCCCAAGATACCCCGAGGCACAAAACCACTCGATTGTCCCGAAAATACGGCATCTGGAATCGAGAATAAGGCAAACCCAACTACGCCATCTTCGAAATCCCCTTCCTCTCCCCAACGCAGCCCGCAGATCCGAACGCGCAAAAGAGGCCAACAGGTTAGCGGGCAGGAAATAAACAGCTCTCAGCGTTCTCCACGTTCAGATTCCGATTGCTTTCAGAGTTCACAACCTACGGAAATAGAAGAAGTATTCTATGACGCCTTAAGCAGTTTACCGGATTCTTCACTTGCCACTGAATCCACGGATAGAGTATCGGAGAATCGAGCAGAAAAAAGCGTAGTTAAAGCTCCCCAAGGAGAAATCCCCCTGGGCGACGATCCCGGCGCCTCAGACCATTCGCAGCGCGCTCCAACTGCCATTGGACCCAAGAAGCATGAGTTCGCGAAGCTGTTGGGACCAATGTCATTAGTAGGCAAAATATTTGGCACTACTGCGGGATCTGGTACAAGCTCGCCCGGGATCGCACAAAAGAAGCAAAGTAGTAAGTATTCCGAGGCCAGATCGAAATTAATCGGTGACATGAAGCAAATCAAGCAACACTATTCCACACTACTGGCACAGAACTGGTCGCCCGACCGCATGGATTCACGCTACGATTCCGCCATGTTCCCACTGTTGTTAGCTGCGGAAAAAAGACGATCACCAGACCTGAATCTTAATTTCTTAGAGCACGGACTTGGAGATTGGCTCTCAAAAGGGAATCCCTCTAAAAGCCGACCCCGCGAGCGCTTGATGTTTGTGGTGCCCGGATTTTCCGCTCATCTCGTAGCTGCGGACGTTATGCGAGATAAGAAATCAGGGAACATCTCTGTCCTGATTGTAGAGCCGTTGGGATTCAAAGGTAAGACCAAAAATATATATGAAAAGGAGGCGTTGCCAAACCTGCATAAACTTGTCGGTCACCCATATTTAAAAGGCAAGGTGACGCTGGCCGTATTAGCCTTGGATACGATGAAGTCAGACATTGGGTGTCAAATTTTCGGACTTTCGGCTACATCCAAAATGGCTAAGGAAAGCCGTCTCTTTGAAAAGCTACACGAACAGAATATGTCCGGGCAAATCAAGACGTCCAAAGGGGGCGACGCCACTGTCTTGGCGTCTAGAGACCGGGTCAAAATCGTTGATGGCAAAGGCGTCTTGCCGATTTCCTTATTTAAACACTCTCAGTCGAAGACCACTCTCCAAGAGTTTCTTATAGAGAACCCGTCAGCCTACGGCAATGCACTAGTAAACAAGTCAGGGCAATCCCTGATGGAACGCTATGAGACCAAGAACACAACCCGGTACAGGAATCCTGCTAAGTTGTACTACGCTCGAATGGCGCATTTAAATCCGAAAATCGAAACGCTTCGCATTGGCACTTCAATAGAGAGCAAGCGTATTACATACATAGATCGGGCAATCGAATATCTTAAAAGAGCATCCGATCGCGAGATGGCAGCCCTCAAAAAGCAACTGGATGGCGATTTCAGGTTGCGCGACGTCCCCGAGCCAGGAAAACTATACGAAGAAAGACGAGCGCAGGGGCCTCTTCTAAAGCCGTAGGGAAATTTTGTCTTTCAATAGCCCAAGGAGTGACCGTTCTTAGGCTGTTTCGGCTCTCGTCTTCAAAAATGACCTAACTAGAAAATAGGAAACTACATATCCGAGCCTGGCATATAGAGCACTCGCCCTCCATGCCTACGGGCGCGATGCAGCGCGGATCGGCAAGATTCAGGCCGAGATTGTCGATCGGGAGGCGCATTATCGTACCAGAGACGGCACATACCTGGTGGCGGCAGCCGATCAGGTGGCACGTTATGCAGCCGATGAGGGCCAAAATCTTCAGCAGATACCTGTCCATTCTGATAGGAGTCTGAACCTCTCGCCCAAATCACCATTCCTCCCCATTCACGCGCATCAGTACGGGCTTTCCGACAACTCATTGGCGGCGATTGGCGATCTGGCGGCAAATCACGGAACCATACCTTACAGGTGCCGCGTGGAGGCACCCGATCGGGCGGAATTTGAAAACTCTGGCGGCTAGGACGCGCCCAATTCTCATCTTTTCGAACAGGCCGTCGATTCGAGTGGTAACGCTCCCGAACGAGCTTGCCTTGCCGTTCCTCTCGCCCTCGTGGCTCCCAATGTCCAGGGACAAAACGCCATCCACTCCTCTCGCGCTCCCAACGATCTCTGCGCCAGGAAGAACCAGGCTGAATCGCAATCCAGACGCCAGGTTCCCAGACATGCCGATGTCCTTTCCAACGCCAATAACCAGAGCGCCAGAGATGACCCTGGCGAGGTGGAGGCACTGCTTCATGGCGCGGAGCCGGTGGTGCAATTTCAATATGCACGCTGGGCAATGGAACTTGAACACTAACACTGACTTTTGCCCATACACCTGCTGACCATGCCATGCAAAATGAAACGGCTCCCAACGACAAAAATCTTACGTGGAAATTCATCGTTGCTCTCCAAGTAGTTCCGGCCAACGCAGCGCACCCTATCTTGATTATCCACGATATGAATCATTTAAGCGAGAATCAGAACGACGCTGCCCGCCTAACGAGAGCAGTTAAAGTCAGCGTTAAAACTTGCTCCATGAAAGATGCGCTTTCATTGTTTTTGAAACCAAGCCACTGTTCTTGATGTTACCTGAACTGTGCTGAGCAGCTTCGATTCTGCAAAACTCCTCGATGTGCTCAAGCAAGTACTTACAGGCTTCCTTAAGCCCCGAGGAACAGGCCGGGTTGTTCATCATTGTCTTAAGGTTTTCTAATCCAATAAGATCCTGGTCACTACGCCCAGCGGAATCAGAGCAGCTCTTTTTGCCTCCTTGCTCGCTAGGTTTGACCGTCGCAAGCCTGCCGAAGTCATCCGCGTGCTTCAGCAGATGTTTGCAGGCTTTTTGAAGCTCCGGAGAAATAGCCTGGTCGTTCAGCGTTGCAATAAGATGTTCCTTGCCAATTAACTTGTCAAAGCAGTCAATATTCGCCGTCGTGTCGAGGAAGTTTTTGGAGTGAAAGGACTCGTTTAAATCACGCTTAGCCGCATTTACTTTGCCGACAAAACCAGAAGCGTCGAGATCGTCGAAATCGATTTTGTTATCCCCCGGGCCTCCATACCTAGTTGTTTCCAGCTTGAGAAACTCACTCGGATGCCCAAGTAAATACTTGCAAGCTTCCTTGAGTTCCGGGGAGGTGGCCGGATTTTTCATGGCTGCCACCAAGTCTTCCTTCTCGATAAGCCTATCAGGAGATCCATTGCCCGCGGCGATGTCTAGATAGTTCCGGTTTTTTTGCAAAGTTTGTACTGCATGCACGTAATCGAGGTCGCCGAAGTCAATCTTGTCATCTCCTGGACCTCCAGACAAAGCGGTCTCCAACTTTTTGAAGGCTCTCGGATTTTCGAGCATGTACCTGCAGGCTGCCTTAAGCTCTGGAGAGGTGGCGAGGTTTTGAATTGCTGCCACCAGATCTTCCTTGCAGATAACACCGTCGGGTCTTCCCTTGCCCGCGGCAGTATCGAGGTACTTTCTGTTTTTGCGCAGAACTTCTATCGCACCTGCATTCTGCTGTTCAACGCTACCGCCCAATAGTCCGAAATCAGCAGGCGCGCCGGAAGTCTCTAAGGCGGTCTCTCCGGAAGTCTCGCAAGATTCCAAGTAACCTCCGGTGGATGAAAAACCATTAGCAATGGGTACCATTCTTTTGTTGAATACTTTTGAGGTATTAGTAGTCACTACCAATTTTTGCGACTGAATAAGCTTCGAAAGGGACGCAGCCCCTTCTTTCATAGTGTCATTTTTAGTAGTCATATAAGAAGTATCGTCTTCGGAAAAATAAAGTTGTGCGTCAGGTGCAATTGCAAAAGGTAATTTGCCAGGCATTATGAATTTTTGGACTCCGAGCAAAATCGGGCGGTAAAACTGAACGAGTGATTTCTTTCACTTCCAACCCGGGTAGCGCTGTAACGTCCATTTTGAAGCGTCGTAAATTGTTGGAAAACAGCAGAATTCCCTGGGGTTCCAAAAGAGTTGCTACCGAACGCAAAAGCGAATGGTAATCTCTTTGTACATCAAAAGTGCCGCGCATGTTTTTGGAACGCGAAAAAGTAGGAGGATCACAAAATATCAAATCCCAGCGTCTTTTCTCCTGATTTATCCATTCCAACACATCAGCTCGAATCAATTCGTGACGACTTTCACTGAGGTGATTTAACTCAAAGTTACGCCGCGCCCAATCGAGATAAGTTTTGGAAAGATCTACCGTAGTAGTCCGCACTGCCCCGCCTTTGGCAGCATAAACCGTAGCTGTACCAGTGTAGGCAAATAGGTTTAGAAATTTCTTACCCTGAGCTAACTCCCCTACTCGTTTTCTCATCAAACGATGATCGAGAAAAAGGCCAGTATCTAAACGATCAGTTAAGTTTACCCAGAAACGATATTCGCCTTCCTGCACAACCCGATAATCGTGCTGCTCAGCCAGCTTCTCATACTGACTAGCATGACGCTGTCGACGGCGTACCTTCAAAAACACATCGGAAGGTCGAACTTCTAGAATTTGGGGAATCAGCGCTAACGCGTCGTGTAAGCGCTGTTCTGCTTTCACTGCCTCAATTTCCGGCGGGCGCTCATACTCTTGCACGTGCACGCATTGTTCGTATAAATCCACCGCCAATGCATATTCAGGTAAATCAGCGTCATATACTCGAAAGCAGGTTACTTTTTCTCTTTTGGCCCATTTAGACAAATGCTTAATATTTTTTCTTAGCCGATTAGCAAAAGCTTGCGCAGCGGGTGAAAAAACTCGCGGTTTTTTTGGAGGAGAAATCGATCCGGCATGAATAGGTATTTCCAATAACCGACATTCTAACGAACCGTTAAACAATACATGTTTGCGCGCAATTTTCAGTCCAATATGTTTAGCAAGCTCTCGATTGGCGGTAAACAAGTATCCTTTCCACCCTGTAAAACGCTGCTTCAGACTGTCGCCAATCTGTCGATATAAAAATGAAAGTTTGTCAGTCTCTCCAAGTCGCTGCCCATAAGGAGGATTAGCAATCCAGATTCCCGGACGATCGCCAACTGGTTCAACAGCAGTTATTTCTCGTCGTTCACAGTGTACAAATCCTCGCAGCCCTGCCCTTTCTATATTCATAAGGGCCATACGCACTGCTGAAGGGTCGAGATCGTACCCGATTATCGGAGGAAAATGCGGGGGTCTTTGCTTATTCCGACCATCTCTTTCCATCGCTTCCTGATGCAAACTTTTCCACAATGGCAATTGGTGCCCCCTCCATTGAGAAAACCCCCAACGTTCACGCATAAGGCCAGGAGCGACATCTGCGGCCATCAAAGCCGCTTCAATAGGTAATGTGCCGGAACCACAAAGAGGATCAATTACCCCCCCGCCTTCGCTTGCAACTTTAGGCCAATCAGCCAAATAAAGAATACCAGCCGCCAGGTTTTCTTTTAGTGGTGCTAGTCCCACTTCTTTGCGCCAGCCACGCCGATGCAAGCTGTGGCCGGAAAGGTCAATACTTACAGTAGCCTGGTTATTCCGAATATAAACATTTATACGGACGTCGGGTTCTTCGGTATTGACCGAAGGACGCGCCCCCGAGGGCGTTCGTAAACGATCGACAATAGCATCCTTGGTTTTTTGAGCACCAAAATGAGTATGTCCAAAAGCTGATTCGGAAGAGACAAAATCCACTGCCAAAGAGTTTTGCGGTCCAAGGTGTTCTTCCCAAACCATGGATCGTATTGCGTGATATAGCTCCTCAAAACTAGCCACCGGGAAAGTCGCCAATGGCAGAAGAACTCGACTAGCCGTACGAGACCATAAACATACTCGGTAAGCCAGTTCCATAGACCCCTGAAAACCAGCTCCGGCCCGGGATTCTTCGATATGCTGCGCCCCAAGTATTTTTAACTCTTGGGAAAGAAGCAGCTGCATCCCCATAGGTACTGTGGCAAAAAAACTGTGAATAGAACACATAAAATGCAAACCTACGGCGAAGAGCAAAAAATTTTGCGCGCCCTTTACTTATCGCAAGAGGACGCTTCGGTATACAAAAACTAAAAACAGGTCACTCTTAGGCACAGCCAAGACTTGTTTTAGACCTAGAAATTTACCGAAGCTTTCAGCCCTCGAATTTGGTTAGTCACCATAGGCGCAATTTTCCAAGTAGAGGTTTGCTGGTCCGTA
Source organism: Myxococcales bacterium (assembly GCA_050288705.1). Classification (GTDB taxonomy): domain Bacteria; phylum Myxococcota; class Myxococcia; order Myxococcales; family UBA5297; genus JBNKEI01. Next base: position 3,642 of record JBNKEI010000179.1, on the reverse strand, counting down.
CTTTTAATCGAGGAATGCTGCTCCGAGATAATCGGCCGATTTAACCACCAAAACACTGCCCCCGTTATTAGCGCAGCTCCGCCAACGATATATGCTCCTACAGCCACACTCTGAAGTTTCTCGCCGCGGCTTGCCCGGTCTACGTACTTCTGATTTTCTTCAGCGCAACCATCTTTACATTCTGTCCTTACATACTCGTTATAGGAATTCAAATCACTACGACCGATTAAGTGCAATACTCCCCCTGCTAACGCCATTACCGCTCCCGACCCCATCACCATATAAGGCATTTTTGGCGACCAGCGACGACTGCGTTCAGCCGTTTCCTCAATTGTCTTTAATCCAATGGAAAACGCGGTTACTTCACCCGCCTGTAAAGAAGTACTAATCCGATGAGTCACATAGCCGTTTTTTTTGGCCGCAAAAATGTGATCTCCCACTCTTGCCCAAATGCTATGTTTTCCCGGCCCTTTAAAAAGAGGTCGGCCGTCCATTTCTACTTGTGCGTCGTTGACTTCACAACTCACCTCTACTCTGGTGACCAGCTTTTCTAAGTAGGCCTTCATTTCCAGAGCTTGACGATAGCTTTCTTCGGAAATGGGTTCGGGACCATATTTGATTGCCTCAAGAACGTTCTCGTACATTTCGGCGGGCTCATCTAAGCTGAACAAGGCTTTGGCTAAGTTATACCGGACAGCGGGGTGATTCCAGTGCCCGATAGCCTGGCGGTATTTGGTCGCCGCCTCCTGAAACTTTGAATTTTTAAGGAATTGATTGCCTTGCTCATAAAGAGCATTAGCTTGCTCGCTGGCTTCTCTGGTAACCCCGGAGTCCCAGGGACCTTTTTGGAGAGAGAGTTGGGGCTTATTAGTACTGGAGAACGCATAGGTAGCGGTCATAATGTTAAGAACAATGATAATCGTACGCATTGAGCCTCGCTTTGAGGAATACTACATCCATTGCTATTCACTTATTTGCTACCATTAATTATTACAACTCATTACGAATTAATTCTTTTTCTAGCAGCTTGCACTATTTGATCTCGAGCTCCGCCTTTTGCCAAAGCACGAATTTCAGACAAGGGAACTTTCTCAAGGAGTTTAATTGCTATAGGAAGAGGTGTGCGTGGATTACGGACCAATGCGCAACAAATAACTGTGTTTGAACCCCATTCTTTGTGCTCAGATATATTTTTTAAAGCTTCGGCCGACAATGAAGACATTTTGGCGGCGTACTGTACTTCGTCCAGACCAATTCGAGGGTTTTTTAGCACAAACGCATGAAGCACTTTGTTCACATCTCGAAGCAAGGCCATCCTTTCCTCTCTATCTCCCGAAAGAGCAAGTTGCATTTTTTTTGATGCATTCATTGATTTTAGACGGTCAAAGACCGTTTTTCGATTGGGCTCCTGCTCGTTCGCATGCTCCTTGAGCATTTGTTTTAATTTATTGGCAAGCTCGGCAGCCCTGGGAGGTATCTCGGAAAAAACAACCGCCACACCTATTCCAGGGATAATCGAGGTGATTTGCGCACTAAATTCAATGTCCGGAAAATTGGCCACCCGCATTTCTACCTTGCATTCTGTCATTACTCCTACATTATCGCACACAACACCGCGAACAAGTAGCCCTAGCCGCGAAATTTCTTGCTCAAAAACGGAAACATATTCAGAGGCAGTAGAGTAGCGTACCTGAAAAGCAGGCTTGGTGAAGGCTGTCATGTCTAATAGAATAACATCAAAAACAGCTAGGTGTCGCACCTGTCGATATCTATTCCATTTTCGCAGCAATTTGCATTTTATATTCCTTTTCGACAAAGCTGATTCAATGACCGCAAATCATTCGCCAACTATTCCGTTGCAAATACTCCGAGAAAAAGCTCATGCACTCATTGCCACTGGAAAAAACGAAAAGGCCGCGGAGATTTGTTTAGAAATTGCAAAAAATTACCCGCAAGAAGCAGGAGACTGGGGGCGCAGAGCAGCAGATTGCTTTCGCCGGGTAGGCAAAATCCAAGACGAGATAGAAGCGCTTAACTTGGCTGCGAAAGGTTACCAAGCAAAAGGTTTAACGGTTAAGGCTATAGCCATTTGCAAAGCTGTTCTGTCTATCGATGCTACCAACCAAATCACCCGCCAACTCCTTGCTCAACTTAGTTCAAAATCTTCTATCTCAACCTCCTCAAGACCCTCGCCTGTACCCCGGCGTTCACTACTACCCGCGGCTACCCCTATAGCAGAAATGCTTTTGGGCGATTTGTTGCCTGGAGCCCAAAAAACGAGCCCAAAAAACGAACCAGAAGTTTTTGTGATTCCTTTGGACGATTTGGAATTCGAATTTGGATCGCCTACGGCAACCAAGGAAAGAACCATTGTCTCCCAAACTCCTCTTTTTTCCGACCTAAACCACTCATGCCTACAGCAGTTAGTCGAAAAATCGAGGCTGGTTGATTTTGACCATGGTCAGGTCATCTGCCATCAAGGCGATCCGGGCGACGATCTTTTTGTGGTCATCGATGGATCAGCAGAAGCAGTGCTAGAATACCCCAAAAAGGCTTCCTTGGGCACGCTAAAGGAAGGAGAATTTTTCGGAGAAATTGCTCTAATCGGGAGTCCTCCGCGAACAGCAACTGTGTATGCCTGCGGACCAACTCGACTTCTTATGATAAGTCGCCATACTATTGAGGAGTTAATGGCGCAAGAACCATCTATTGTGGAAGTAGTCTTGCGTTTTCTTAGAGATCGCCTTCTGGGACAACTAGTTGCCCGAATTCCTTTATTTGAGCCATGCGTCAACGCAAATCCCTACTCCTTTGCCTCTCGCTTTCAACTTATCCAAATGGAAAAAGGATGTTCTTTTATCCAGGAAGGAACCAGATCAAAGGGCCTTTTTATTTTAATGAGCGGAGAGGCGCAGGCATTCAGTAGTGATGAACGCGGAGAATATCTAGTAGGCAACCTCGCGCCAGGCGATTTGTGCGGTGAAATGTCTTTATTGAGCAGCTCACCCGCAACAGCTACCGTTAAAACAGCAACTCGCTGTCTTGCTTTGCTACTCCCCGCCAGAGATTTCCGAGAAGCGATCATGACGCATTCGCAGCTACTAGAGATGACCGCCACCATTGCTGAAGACCGTCGGATACGCAATGAAGAGATTACCAACGGCCGAGCTAGATTCCAAGAAACACGGTTACTTTTAATCTGATTTAGCCCCATCGAGGATTGAGTACTTTTTCAAGCAACAATTTTGCGACCGTTTCGAAAATTATTTCTCAAGATAATACCTGACAGCTAGCAACATTTGAAAGGCGAATGACTAGATGCTTCCCGGCGGATACAGTAATCGTTCATACAGTAATCGTTCATACAGTAATCGACAACGAACATCGACCGCTTCTTCGGCACGATCCAGGGAAGAGCCAAATTTCCGCCACCAGCAAACTCAGCAAGCAACATACTCAGGGCATGCAAGCACAGATACCCATCAGAACGAGCATGATAGTGAGTTAGAGTATCTACGTATTGCATGTTCTCCGCCACCTTTTCTCTTTCCTACTCCTACTCAACCTAGCATTAGTAATCCTAGACAAGATGAAAAAATCCAAACATTTACCTCGCCAAATTATGTTCAAAGCCTATATGAG
>JBNKEI010000178.1:0-5433 GCA_050288705.1 Myxococcales bacterium | reverse complement strand
GAGTTTTTTCCTCTTAGGAGTTCAAGCAAGCATCTCAACTCCGTCGAACTTGGCCGACTTGAGCCAACTGCGTCCTTACGATATCGCGCAGAGCTTGCCGCTGCTGCATGATGTCAACGATTAAAAACTTGATGATCGAGTTGCTGCCACTTCTTCCATTAACCTCTTCAGTCGCGCTAGTTTGTTGCCCACTTGAGCTTTGGTTCAACTGCTCATTATCCAAGCGTGACGTACTTGCTTGATTGCTACCTGCAAATGTATCCGCTGAAGGTGGCCTGATATTAGTTGGCAAGGAAGATTGGCTGGAGGACTCCGCAGAGGTACTCGCACCATTTAAATTTACACGCCCAAATATTGTAGTGTTTCGAATTATGGTCATTTCTTTGCTTTCCTTTATCCCTTTTTCTTTCGTGGCAAACATGAACTAACTCGTCCCGGAATCGACCACAAAGCGCTGCTAGCCAGCAAAACCTGAGCTATTATTAGTACTTGCTCCAAAAGAGTTCCGTATTCCAGCAGTTTCATGAATGCAGCAATAAATAATGGATAGGCCGGTATAATAAAAACGGTGGGGGCTCTTCCGCATTGACATAAGGAAGACACCAGTTTGCAAAAGAGTTCGAGCATCCCTCGGCGTTGCCACTTAAATATAGCTCCATGTAAAAGTAATGGGCACTGGGTACGTTGTAGGAGCCGTTGAATATGATGAAACGGACTTGGAGATAATCCGTCATGATCTGATTGATTACTTTTGATTTGATCTCCTCAACATTGTTGAGCATGATTATTCCAGCGCGGTCATGCGCGGCTCCCTGATCAAGATGCAGTAAGGCGATTGTTTTTTCTTTGAGCGTGCGATTCGTAGGACGCCCAAAGCTGCTTTAGCCTTTTACCACGCTCCTTAGCGTCAGGGAAAAACACATCTGGCCCAGCAAGATAAATACCTTTCATTACGGTACACCTCGGTTTGAGACTGGAATCAATAAGCACTCCCGTCGTAAACCAGGGGTTGCGGCGGGGCTTTTTTACTAGTTACACCTATTCGTTATCATCCTCGAAGCATATCTAATGCATCCACCAGTGCAAATGAACACTCGGCGCTAAGGCATCGCGCAAAAATAAACGCTCCAAGTTGACAATAGGCATGGCATGTTGCGAGCATGGATACGAACACTCGAACTGTATGTATGAACAAGAGTCTACAAGGATGGCATGCACGTGTCATATCGGTGGGCCATATGGGCTTTTGCGCCATCATAGGAGATGTTGGTAGGTAAACGACAATGAAAGAGGTGTATCCTTTGCTGCTGTCGACCAAAAAAGCCGAAGGGAGTATACATGAAAAAGATTCTGTTTCTTTTTTTGATGCTATTGTTCGTATCGCCAATTGCAATAGCACAGTCAAAAACCATAACTGCGGCAGCAGATCCATACCCGCCATTTGTTGACCAAGAGAATCCTACAGATGGTCTTTCACTCGAGATAATTCGGGCTGCTTTTAATGTGCAAGGTTACTCGGTGAAAATGAAATTCCTTCCTTGGACTCGGGCAATTGCAAACGTAAAAGACGGTTCTATTGACATCATACCAGACAAATGGATGACGGAGGAAGATAAGAATTTATATAATTTTAGTGACTCATATGCAGTGAATGAAGTTGTATTTATTAAGCCCAAGGGAAGTTCATTTGAATACAACGGAATCAATAGCCTTGACAAAAAAACTATTGGTGTTGTCCGAGGATTTAAGTATTCTGACGAGTTTAATAAAGCCACAAATTTTAAACGGGATGATTCAGATGACATTTTAACCAACATCAAAAAACTTGTTTCAGGAAGGCTTGACTTGACCTTGGAGGATAGAATTGTTGTAAGTAGCTTACTCAACAAAACCGACACCTCCTTGCTGGAAAAAATCGAGTTCACAAAAAGAGCATTAACTGTAAATAAGCTATATATTGCTACTGGGAAAAGTAACAAACGCGCAACTGAAATAATAACTGCTTTTAATAAAGGTTTGGCCGTGATTAAGGCAAATGGCGTCTACGCAAGTATCATGAAAAAGTATGGTATAAAATAGCTAACCAAGAAGGAGAAAACGGACGCTAAGGACAAAGGAGTGGAAGATTGGCAACGATAAGTCAGCCAGACAACAGATTTGGAGCCATGGGGTTGTAAAAAACCCGACCAAGTGGCCAATCTTAGACGAGTGCTGTGCGTCCCTGCTCTCTTGTTAAAAAAGACAGGTTTGAGTAGGCACGCGGGATTTTGAACGCGGCGGTCCGGTTGAATCTAACCAGAGATGGTCAAGGATTTTTCGGGCGACTGCAGGGTCTTCAATGAATGCAATGATGGATCGCTTATTTATTCGCTATAGAAACAAAACTCAACAAACCCATCGAACGATGGGTTTTGTCCCTGCGCACAAGAGGCTACTCAATTCTATTTTTCCACGCTGGCAGCTTTCTCATAATGGCAATCACGGCCTCACGCGCCGCGTTCTCATCCATCCCCTGGGCTCGCATCATGAACTGGCTCATACCAGCTACTGCTTCTTCGTAGCTGCGCATGCTGCCATCCGGACGTGCGCAGTGTAGGCAATAGGGCTTGGTAGTATTACCGAGCGCGTGGTCTTCACGTTTTTCCATCGGCATTCCGCAGGCAATACAAATATCAGACATGTAGATCTCCTGGTTGGCTCAGGACTGAGATGCAAACTTTCCTAAGAAAACTATATCGAGGCAACTTTGCCAAGAGAGTTTCCACGGCTATATCGCCCATTTCGGACGAACGTTCTCAAAGTAATCGAAATGATCCAGTATCATCCGGATCTTTGCCTCAATCTTTATCCAAGCATGAGGATGAAATTCCAATGTCCAGACAATTGTGGACAGTATACTCATAGCAATGTACACAGACACCTGAAGGCATTCACTATTAGAAATATGTCTATGTCCAAAATACCCCGCAATCTGTCCTCGTGCAAACAGCTCGCTCACGGGCCATGAAAACCATTCCAGCTTTACAAACTCATGGAGAGGGTCTCCCCAATCGAATCTGTTAAAATCAATAACGCCCACATATCCGTGATCATTCATAATAATGTTTCCTAAATGAAAGTCATCGTGTTGAAGCTGGTCTTTTACAGCTTCGGATGCGTCGTAATGCAGCTCAATGAATTTCAGAACCTTCTTGTCATTTTCAAATCTATAATCATGTTTATAGTACCTATTCAGGTAGTATTCATGTTTTTTCCATTTTCGTTCTTTCCAATTATTCGTTTCGCACTTTAGACTATTGATCCGCCTTAAGTCCTCACCAGCTTCAATGCCGCTCTCGTATTGAATCTCTTCGGGCATTTTGGCGATGTTATCTTCAGCATCCATACCAGGCAAATAGCTATACAACGCACACACGGAATTTTGTTCGTCATTCTTGAGCATGATTATCGGGTTGTTGCATCGTACGCCAATTTCGTGCGCCTTCCTCATTAATTCGAACTCTTTTGCCTTATTAGAAAATGTTTGCATTTGAGATAGACGCAGAAGAAAGTTTCCATCTCCCGTGGTTATCTTGAATTTTTTATCAGAGGAGAAACCCTTCTCAATCTGGGAGATCTGCTGTATTTGGCCTATACGCTTTTCGATTTTCTTTCTCAGACAGTCGATATCAAACATAAGTTGACCTCACGATCACTATCGCGATGCATCACCGCCACCGCCTCAGCGGGATGCTGGGAAGAGATTGCTATCAACAATGGGATTACTTGGAAACACTGAGGCAATTCGAAGCGGGCTGGAAATGCAGTTATGCGCATTTAATTGGTGAATCTTTAGAAAACTGACCGAACAGCATATTCGGCAGGCCTTTGCGCGAGTAACTGAATCGGGCACCAAGGCCAATGGTTGGATTGCCCTGCCTGGCGAGTTCCCGAAGCTTAGAGTGAGTTTCAGCTCTTCCCAATAAGGATAAAGCTAAACCGGCTCTTTTGCCTGAAGCCCAGGTTCCACTTAGTTGGGCAGCAGTATCTTTAAGAAACAGCGTCGAGTGCTTACGCCAATCTGCTCGCGGCTTTGCCAAATAGATAAATTTTCGCCGCTACTCTCCTAGCTAGGAAACGGTTAGCGTTTCATTTCCCCAAATATTGTCTACTAGTCCCGAAAGGTTGGCCTTCAGTCGCTCTTTCGCCCGGATTTCTAACTGACGCGCTCTTTCCCGAGAAAACCCAAAATGCTGCCCCAATTGACGAAGAGTCATTGGTTTGTCGTGACTGCCGTTGCCAGAGCTTGGCGCCAGAAACACTACCGTGGGCCGGGTATTATCGAGAGTAATGCGCTGAGTGATTTGGCTGCGATTTCCAGCGTTGTCGGTGGCTTCGATTTCGATATCGTTGATGCCAGTTTCCAAACTCACCTGCAAATCGGCCGGCCAACAAGGCAGCGGGTACTGTTCCTTCTAAAGGCGCTCCGGAAATCTCACACCCATTCTTTTTTACTATTTACTGCAACCAATAGATTGTAAGGTAAAGTTTTTGGGAACATTTATGGGGAAATTCGATAGTCCACATGACAAGCTTTTCAGGGTTGCTTTTTCTGATGCAAAAAGTGCCGCAGCGGAGCTTCGCAGTGTATTGTCTGGCAATCTGCAAAAACTGCTGAATCTAGACACCCTTGTACCGGTCCCGGGTAGTTTTATTGACCCCAATCTTCGCGACTCTTATTCCGATCTCTTGTTTACAGTACAGTGCCATAAACGAGAGGCTTTGCTTTACGTTCTTTTTGAGCACAAAAGCAAGGTAGAACGCTTCGGCATTATTCAACTGCTAAAGTACATGATCCAGATATGGAACACGGTTTTATCAAGAAAGCCTGCACCTCGTTTTCTACCAGTAGTTATCCCGGTTTTGGTGCACCATAGCGAAAATGGTTGGACTGCTCCTACCCGGTTTAGCGATCTGTTTGATCCAGAGCTAATGACCACAGAGCTGCGACGGCTAATTCCTGATTTTGAGCTTCTTCTCGATGATTTTAGCGACAAAACCGACCTGGAATTACGCCAACGAGAACTGGGCGCATTCGCTCTGCTTTCCCTGTTGTTTCTTCGCGACTCCCGACGTCCGGAGTGTCTACTAGAAAAGTTGATAAAATGGAGTGACTTGCTCCAACAAGTTCTTCAGGAGTCCGAAGGTCGTCGTGCAATATTGCAGCTTTTGAGTTATCTTGCCATTGTAGTTCCCGAGCTTGATTTGCAGACGCTGATAATCAAGGTACGGCAAGCAAGCCCAGAAGCAAGTGAGGTGGTCATGACTCTAGCAGAACAGCTCATTGAGCAAGGTAAATCCCAGGGATTTAATGACGGGAAGATCCAGGGATTTAATGAAGGACAAAGGGAATTAGCTAGACGCCTGTTAGAGAAAAAGTTTGGCCAACTCCCG